>NZ_LKGW01000168.1:0-235731 GCF_001467335.1 Pseudomonas sp. ICMP 10191 | reverse complement strand
ATGTGTGGCAACAGCGTGAGCCCGCCACCTATGGCAGCGCTCGCTCGAGCGAACGACCCGTGGCGAGTCAAGGCGGATCGGGAAATAGCAGCATAAAAAACTCGCAGTAACCACCCCCTCTCAATCAATTCAATGTCAGCCGCGTGTGCGGCAAGGACGAAGTCATGCCCGAGAAAAGGTTAATAGATTCTGTCCAAGTCATTCGTGATACTTGGACACTTTCACTATAAAACCGCAAAGTATTAGTTTGCGGTTCCTGTATCAGCCAGATGGTTTAGCCGCGTGGGCAAGGAAGACCAGTATCATCACACGCACTATTGATTCTCAAACCTGATTTTAAGCGTAAAGCTACTTGCACAGGCACTGCTTTGGAGTCGCGGATAATGCTATTATCCGAAGCCTGTACGGAAGCATATTTTTCAATCGCAGCAGGTGCGGCTTGTGTGCGGGTGCTCGCAAAGGCCATGCCTTGCAAGCCCATCACCGTGAAAGTAGTCAATACAAGCCCTTTCAGAACAGTTTTTTTTGTAATGCTCATGATATTTCCTCTAATAACCAATGCTTCGAAAGTATTGGTGCATCTGACTTATATGTGGCATAGCAGACAAACTGCTATGAATATACTGTACATACTTTGTGACAATCGGTGTATCGCGCCAGAGGTGAATAAAGTTTCATTCGTTTGGATGCTATTGAATTAGCTCGCCTCTCTACGCTTTCGCCCCCGGATCACCCTCATCAAACCACATCAATTAACTCAATGTCAGCCGCGTGTGCGGCAAGGACGAAGTCATGCCCGAAGAAAAGTTGATAGGCCCCGTCGAAGTCATTCGCGACGAGGACGGCTACTGGTATCACCCAGGAATCCCGAATTTCGATGAAGACCATGCCGCTTACAAAGCCTGGCTTGATGGCCAGCAGCTGGAGGTCGTCGGCTGGCACATGGATGCCGAACTTGAATCGCACCCTTACTGGGAAGAAGGCGCAGCCAACTGCCTCGGCTGGGAGCCTGAAAAACCACCGGCCTACGACTGGTTCCTGCTCGGAATATTCGATACCGAAGATGGCCCATATGTGCAGTGGGCAAGACGTGAGCCTACCGCACCATAAAGATCAGCTCTCCCCTGTCAGTCATCGCCATGCCGTACTTGAGCCGGCCCAGATACTGCTCGTGCATTGAGTAGACCCGGTCATCGATGATTCTGAAAATGAGGGTCCTGCCCGACCAGATGTTGCCGTCAGCGCCGCGCCTACCCAGCTTGGCGTTATACGGCCCGTAAACCTCGTTCGTGGCTGTGGTGCATTCCATGACCTCTCCTTGGTGCTGCACCAGCTCCTGCTGGCTGCGTGGACCATAGCAGTGAACTGCAGAACCTGCCTGATCACCCATTCCGCCGCCCAGCGCGGCCTGGAGCCTTTACCGTGGAAGCAGAAATACTTACAGACCAAGAGTTGGCCGACCTGACCGGCTACAAACACAGAGCGCATCAGCGAAAATGGCTCAACGACCGCAATTGGATTTTTGTAGAAAGCCGTGGCGGGCGGCCTCTGGTAGGTCGGATGTTCGCACGCATGAAACTCGGCATGACACCGGCGCCCGCCGGTGACCACAACCTTCCCCCGGCGCGCCCAGCTTGGACACCGGATTTTTCCAGAGTGAACTGAAATGCGCCCCCGGAATACTGAGAACAGGGATTTACCGCCAGGGATGGTACGGCGCAAGCGCCCCCGCAAAAACGGAACTGTCTGGGTGGGGTACTACTATCGGGACGCGAACGGGAAAGAGCTGCCGTTGGGCGGAGACTTGGACAAGGCGAGACTGAAATGGGCTGAGCTGGAAGCAAAGGCCAAGCCAGATGACTTGAAGATCATGATGGGAATTTTTGACCGGTACGAGCGGGACATAATCCCGAAGAAAGCTGCGCGAACGCAGAAAGACAACAAGGCTGAATTGAAACACCTGCGTAAGGGTTTCGAGACTGCGCCGATTGACGCGATCACCCCGTCAATGGTCGCCCAGTATCGAGACGCACGGACGGCCAAGACCAGAGCAAACCGAGAAATTGCGCTGCTATCTCATGTTTACAACATGGCGCGTGAATGGGGATTCACAGATCGCGAGAACCCCTGCGCCGGGGTACGCAAGAACAAGGAAAAGGTCCGCGACTATTACGCGAATGACATGGTCTGGGCTGCTGTGTACGGGCAAGCCCCGCAGGAGCTTAAGGATGCGATGGACCTGGCTTACCTAACCGGTCAGCGCCCGGCTGACGTTATCGCGATGAACCGAGGCGATATTGAGGGCGACTACCTCAATGTCCAGCAAGGAAAGACCGGGAAGCGTCTGCGCATCCAGATGCAGAACAGCGGCGTTCCAAACAGCTTGGGCCGGCTGATAGGCGCAATAATGCTCAGAAACGCGAAGCACATATCCCATCACTTTATTTTGAGCAGGACCGGCATGCGCGTTTCTCAGCAGATGCTGCGTAACCGATGGGATGAAGCTCGGGAAGCGGCACGCCTTTCTGCCATTGCCGATGGCAGGGCTGACGACGCAGAGAAAATACGGCAATTCCAGTTCAAGGATATCAGGCCGAAAGCCGCGTCCGAGATCACCGATATCGCAGACGCCAGCCTGTTGCTGGGCCACTCCAAACAGGAGATAACGAAGCGCGTTTACCGCCGGATCGGCGCTGTCGCGCAGCCCTCAAAGTGAGAAAGTTTCGGAACTCCACCCCTTAAAGTTTCGGAACTCCTCACTTTCCTGCGCCCAATAAAAAACCCCGCAGACGTTAATCTGCGGGGCTTTGAATAGTGGAGGCCGAGGTCGGAATCGAACCGGCGTAGGCGGATTTGCAATCCGCTGCATAACCATTTTGCTACTCGGCCTCAAACGAAAGATGCTTCACTTGAACATCAAACGTGTTTTGATTTCGCGGGAAACCTGTATTTCTTTGGCTTCCAACCCATTGAATCTAAAGGGTTTTTTTCAATTCCTCGCTCAGGAATGGACGCAATTCTGTACTGGTTCGCATGCCATGTCAAGAACGAGGAGAAAATAATTCGCCCACGCTGTACCAGTGCAACCGCTACTGCGCCTGGCGTTCCAGAGGCGTATACGGTTTGAAGAACCCGCTGCCCATCCATTGCGGTGTTTTTTCCGTGGTCAGCGGCTGGGCGCGCTGGTAGCTGTTTGCGTTTTTCGCGTAGCCCTTGTGGTCGTACTCGGCCATGAACGGGTACGGGAACACCTTGCGGGTACGTCCGCGATTGCCCACGTTTTCCTTGACCATGGACGCCGGCAGCGACTGTGCCAGCGGCCTCTGCCTGTTGCCGGCCTTGTCGGGGCCTGCCTGTCGGACAACGATGGCGTCCGGGGCCCGGCTTTTTTCGACCCAGGCCATGATCGGCGTCAGCAGATCGACCAGGCTTGGCCCTTCCCCGCCGCCGCAGTGATAAACGCCGGGCAGCATGTACAGCCTCGAGAATGCCTCGGTGCGGCTCTTGCCCATCTGTGCTTCAAGCGCCTCGTGGTACGCCAGGGTGTTGAGCGGTGAGACGTTCGGGTCGGCCCAGCCGTGCCACAGGATCAGCTTGCCGCCGTGGCTGGCGAATGGCGAGAGATCGGGGTTGGTGGCGTCGTACAGCGCATGCAACGGGCGCAGTTGATCAAAGGTTTTCTCGTCGAAGTTCAGCGCATTCAAATCGAAACTTGCCGGTGGGTTCTTCTCGAACACGACGTTGCGAATGGCCTCCAGCGCGGCCTTTTCACTGTATACCGTCTGATCGGCGCTAACCGGCACGAACACGCCGGCCCAAGCCAATTCCGAACCCGGCTGCGGGCCGCCCAGGGTCAGTCGCTCACCACTGGCAGCGTCCTTCGGGCCTTCGTAAAAGCGTCTGACCGTGGCCACCTCCTCTGCGCTCAGGCACGTGGCGGGGTCGGCCGACGCCTTGCATTGCAGCGCGGCGGGATCGAAGTGGCAGATACGCGGATCCGCTATCAGGCCGTCAATCTGTCCGTCCAGCACATCGCATTGGTCAAGTACGGCCTTGTGCAGCAATGGCAGTCGTGAGGCGAGCAGGATAGGCTTGCCGTCTGACCCTCGGTTGGAGCGCGCCATCCAGCCGTGATACAGGGTTTTCTGCACTTGAAAGTTGAGCGCCGGGGCTCCGGCAATGATGCCGTCGAAATCGTCCGGGTAACGCTGTGCTTCGATCAACGCCTCGCGACCGCCGTCCGAGCAGCCACTGAAGTAGGCGTATTCTGCTTTGCGACCATAGAACGCGGCGATCAGTTTCTTCGAGGCCAGCGCAGTGAGGTGCACACCACGATGGGCGAAATCGGCGCGTTTTTCCGGGTCATCACCAAAATGCTCGTCTGCCGCCCGATGGCCCATGTCGGTGGAGGCCACCGCAAAGGCGCCGGCACTCAGAGATGTGCAGCCATCAGCCGCGCGCGCGGTCGAGTTGACGTTGCCACACAATCCGCCGCAGCCGACTTGCAGGTAGCGCTGCTCCCAGGTCCCGGTTGGCAGCTCAAGCCTGAAATTGATCTCCGGCGCCAGTTGGCCTTCCACCGCACACACCGCAACACCGTCACGCGTCGATTCACTGGCCGCCAGCACACGACTGCCCTGCCCGCCGATGTCACTGAGTTCCAAGCTGCTCAGTGCAGCACAGCTGCTGACCGGTTTGACCACTGCAAGCCGGGCTGTATTGTCGGCGGTCGCCGCGGATGCCATACGGGCCAGAGCCGGCGTCTGAATGCTGAGTGAAGTGACCAGCAGCAACAAGGCGTGGGCGTACTTCGGCTGGGAGGGTTTCATGAGAACTCCTGTTCATGAAGGATCAAAACCACAGTGCGAACCTGCAAATGGCCGCACTGTGGGCAAGGGTAAAACGTTCAAGCCTGGCGATTATTCAAAGGCTAGTGGAAAAAACCATCACCGATTCCATCCGCCGCCCATGACCTTGTAGAGCGTGACGCAGTTGCTCTGCTCTGTCAGGCGCAGGGAAATCAGGTCCTGCTCGGCACTGTACAGCGAGCGTTGCGACTCGAGCGCCTCCAGATAACTCTGCGATCCGCCGCGGTATAGGGCGTCGGCCAGTTCGTAGCTTCTGCGGCTGGCATCGGTGTATGCCTGCTGCGCGGCAAGCCGCTCATCCAGCGTGCTGCGCACCGCCAAGGCATCGGCCACTTCCTTGAATGCGGTCTGGATCGTCTGCTGATAGGTCTGAATCTGGATCTGGTTCTCGACCTTGGCCGAGTCAAGCGTGGCCCGATTGGCGCCGCCGTCGAAAATCGGCACGCTGATACTTGGCGCAAAGCTCCACGCGCCGGTTCCGGACTTGAACAGACCTGACAGGCTGGTGCTGGAAGAGCCTGCACTGGCAGTCAGGGTGATACTGGGGAAGAACGCCGCACGCGCGGCACCGATATCAATGTTCGCGGCTTTGAGTGTGTGTTCGGCACTCAGCACGTCCGGGCGACGCTGCAGGAGGCTGGAAGGCAGGCCATCCGGCACCTGCACCAATTGCGCCACCGACTGCATGTCGGCATCGGGCAGCAGCTCCTCCGGCAGATCGCTGCCGACCAGCAGGCGCAAGGCGTTGCGGTCCTGAAGAATCTGGCTTTTATATTGCGCCACATCGCCCCTCGCCGATTCGACCGTTGTCTGCGCCTGGGCCACTTCCAGCCCGGAAGAACCGCCCAGCGCATGACTGTTTCTGGTCAGGTCGTAGCTTTTCTGCTGACTGGCCAGCGTGTCTTCGGCAAGTTTCAGAAGCTGGTTGTCGGCGGCCAGGGTCAGCCAGCCGGTCGCCACTTCTGCGATCAGGCTGATTTGCGTACTGCGCCGTGTTTCGGTCAACGCCAGGTAATCCTCAAGCGCTTCGTCCTGAAGGTTCTGGATACGCCCGAACACATCCAGCTCATAGCTGCTCAAGCCCAACTGCGCGCTGTACTCGTGGCTGATCGACGACTTGCCGGTCATCGAGGTGGATGACGGCGTGCGTGTATGCGTGCCGCTGCCACTGGCATCAATGGTCGGCAGGCTCGCCGCCCGCTCGATGCGATATTGCGCCTGCGCTTTCTCGACATTGAGGCTGGCCAGGCGCAGGTCGCGGTTATTCACCAGCGCCAGGTTCTGCAGGCGCACCAGGCGGTTATCGATGAAAAAATTCTGCCATTCGATATCCGTGGGCACGCTGCCCGACGCAGCCGGTTGGGCAGCCGTCGCTGGCAGCCATTGGCTTGAAACCGGCGCTTCAGGGCGCTGGTAATCCGGGGCCAGGTTGACGCAGCCCGCAAGCAGCGCCGTGACAGCCAGCGAAGGCCAGAAAAGACGCATCATGCTTCACCTGTAGATGTGGGTTGAGCCGCAGGAGCAGTGCCTGACGAACGACTGAAGCGGCGACGCACTTCCACGAAGAACAGCGGCACCAGGAAAATCCCCAGCACGGTGGCGCTGAACATGCCGCCCAGTACGCCCGTGCCGATAGCATTACGCCCGGCCGAGCCGGCACCGCTGCTGAGGGCCAGCGGCAGCACACCGAACATGAACGCCAGCGAAGTCATCAGAATCGGACGCAGTCGTTGCCGGGCGGCAAGAAGGGTCGCTTCATGCAGGCTTTTGCCCTGTTCCTGAAGATGTTTGGCGAACTCGACGATCAGAATCGCGTTTTTGGCCGCCAGGCCCACGGTGGTCAGCAAGCCCACCTGAAAGTACACGTCATTGCTCAAGCCACTGATCCGTGTCGCCAGTACCGCGCCGACCACGCCCAGCGGCACCACGAGCATGACCGAGAACGGCACCGACCAGCTCTCGTACAAGGCTGCCAGACAGAGAAACACGAACAGCACTGAAATGGCATAGAGCATCGGCGCCTGGGAGCCGGACAGGCGCAGTTGATAGGACTGCCCGGTCCACTCGTACCCGATGCCTTCGGGCAGTTGCTTGATGATGGCCTCAACCGCATCCATCGCGGTACCCGAGCTGACACCTGGCGCAGGGTCGCCCACCAACTCAAGTGACGAGCTGCCGTTGTAACGCTCCAGCAACGGCGAACCATAGCTCCAGCTGCTGCTGGCGAACGACGAGAACGGGACCATTTCGTCATTGCTGTTGCGCACGAACCAATGGTCCAGATCGGCTGATTGCATGCGCGAAGCAGCCTCGCCCTGCACATAGACTTTCTTCACTCGCCCCTGATTGAGGAAGTCATTGATGTAGCTGCCGCCCAGCGCAGTGGACAGGGTCGAGTTGATGTCGCTGGTGGACAGGCTCAGCGCTCCGGCCTTGCGATCGTCGATGGTCACTTTCAGCTGCGGAGTGTCGTCCAGGCCGTTGCTGCGCACGCCCAGCATGCTCGAGTCCTTTCTCGCCAGCTCGATAAACTGCTCGCGTGCCGCCACCAGTGCCTCATGCCCCACTCCGCCGAGGTCCTTGAGTTGCACATCGAACCCCGAGCTCTGCCCCAGGCCACGTACCGCAGGCGGCTGCATGACAAACACGCTGGCGTCACCGATGCTCGCCAGGGCCAGCGTCGCGCGCTGTGCCACCTGCGCTGCGCCCTGCTCCTTGCCGGAACGCTCGCTCCAGTCCTTGAGCTTGATGAACGCCCTGGCGGTGTTCTGACTGTTACCGCCCATCCCCAGCCCGGAAATGCTGATCAACGCCTCGACTTCCGGCTGTTTGAGCATGTAAGCCTCGAACTGTCGCATCACCGCCTGCGTACGGCTGTCGGTAGCGCCCACCGGCAGCTGGATCTGCGCCATCAGCGCGCCCTGGTCTTCATCCGGCAGGAACGAGGTGGGCAGACTGACGTAACCCACCGCCATGACCACCAGCACCAGCACATACACCAGCAGGCCCCGCCCGCGATGTTCGATGACTCCGCCCACGCCTCGCTGATAGCGATCGGCGCTGCGGTCGAACGTGCGGTTGAACCAGCCGAAAAAGCCACCGCGCTGTGCGTGCAGTTGCGCATCCGAGGCTTTGAGCATCGTTGCGCACAACGCTGGCGTCAGGGTCATTGCAACCAGTACCGAGAGCAGCATGGCCGAAACGATGGTCACCGAAAACTGCCGGTAGATAATCCCGGTGGAACCACTGAAAAAGGCCATCGGAATGAACACGGCGCTCAGCACCAGCGCGATACCGATCAACGCGCTGGTAATTTCATCCATTGATTTGCGGGTCGCCTCCAGCGGGCTCAGGTGCTCTTCGCCCATCACCCGCTCGACGTTTTCCACCACCACAATGGCATCGTCGACCAGCAGGCCGATGGCCAGGACCATCGCGAACATGGTCAGCGTGTTGATCGAATAGCCGAACAGCGCCAGCACGCCGAACGTGCCCAGCAGCACCACCGGCACGGTAATCGCCGGAATCAGCGTGGCACGCAGGTTCTGCATGAACAGAAACATGATCAGCACCACCAGCGCGATCGCCTCACCCAGCGACTTCACCACCTCCTTGATCGACAGGCTCACGAATGGCGTGGTGTCATAGGCAATGACTGTTTTCAGTTGCATTTGCGCGGGGTAGAACGGTTCGAGCTCCTTGAGTTTGGCCTTGATCGCTTCACCAACGCTCAGCGCGTTTGCGCCTGACGCCAGCTGAATACCCATCGCCGCCGCAGGCCTGCCATTGAGCGCCGAGTTGATGTCATAGCTCTCGCTGCCCAACTCCACTCGCGCCACATCGCGCAAGAGCACAACAGCGCCGTCACTGGAAGATTTGACGACCACGTTCTCGAACTGCTCGGGCGTCTGCAGCTTGCTGCGGGCACTGATGGTCGCATTCAACTGCTGACCTTCCACCGCCGGCAAGGCCCCCAACTGGCCTGCCGAGACCTCGGTGTTCTGCGCCTCCAGGGCCGAGCTGATGTCGGAGGGCATCAGTGAGTACTTTTCCATCTTCGCCGGGTCCAGCCAGATCCGCATCGCGTACCCCGACCCCAGGGTCTGCACGTCGCCGACGCCATCCACACGGCTCAGTTGATCGAGCAGCGTGCTGGAAATGTAATCACCGATCTGCGTGCCGGTGACGCTTTCGTTATCGGAGGCCAGGGCGACCAGCATAAGGAAGTCGGAACTGCCCTTGGTCACCGTCAAGCCTTCGCTCTGCACGCTTTGCGGCAGGCGCGATTCAGCCTGCTGCAGCTTGTTCTGCACCTGCATCTGCGCCACATCAGGGTCGGTGCCGGCGGCGAAGGTCAGGCTGATGCTCGCACTGCCCGCAGAGCTGCTGGAGGCGGACATATAAGTCAGCCGGTCCAGCCCCTTCATCTGCTGCTCGATGACCTGTGTGACAGAGTCTTCGACGGTCTTGGCCGATGCACCAGTATAAGTGGCGGAAATCTTTACCGTCGGCGGCGCGATATTGGGGTATTGCTCAAGTGGCAGCTGGCTGATGGACAGCCCACCGGCAAACATGATGCAGATGGCAATGACCCAGGCGAAGATGGGCCGATCGATGAAGAAACGAGCCATATTCAGCCCTCCTTCACGGCAGCGGCAGTGGCCGCAGTACCAGACGCTGGCGAATCGGCGTTGTCAGCGCTCTGCACAGTAACCTCGGTGCCTACCGGGGTTTTCTGTCCGCCTTCGACCACGACTTGATCATTGGCCTTGAGCCCGCTGCTCACCCACCACTGGTTGCCCACCGTGCGGTCGACGCTGATCACCCGCTGCTCGATCTTGCCGTCAACCACCAGCAACACCGTGGTCTGGCCACTGGCACTGCGGGTGACGGCCTTCTGCGGAATCAGGATCGCATTCTGATCCTGCGCCTGCTCCAGCACCGCCACCACGTACATGCCGGGCAGCAACAGCCGCTCCGGATTGGCAAAGCTGGCACGCAGCGTCACCGTGCCGGTGCCCTCATTGACGCTGACCCCGCTGAATTGCAGGCGGCCTTCCTGGCTGTAGGTGCTGCCGTCATCCAGCTTGAGGGTGATTCGGGCTTCCCCGTCGCTGTTGGTTTGCAGCTTGCCGCTGGCCAGGTCGCGCTTGAGACGCAGCAACTCGGTGGTGGACTGGGTGACGTCGACGTAAATCGGGTCCAGTTGCTGAACCGTGGTCAGCGCAGTGTCCTGCTGGGCCACCACCAATGCACCGGGGGTCACGGTCGAGGTCTCGATGCGGCCGCTGATAGGTGCGGTAATCCGTGTGTAGGCCAGATTGATGCGTGCGGTCTGCACATCGGCCTCCGCCACTTTCACCTCGGCGGCGGCAGTCAGCAGGCTGGCCTCGGCGTCTTCTTTATCCTGCTGGCTGATGGCATCGATCTTGGCCAGTTGCACATCGCGTTTGGCGGTGGCCTGTGCGGACTTGAGCGTGGCACGGGACTTGGCGAGCGTGGCCTGCGACTCTGCCAGAGCCGCCTGGTAGGTCGCGCTGTCGAGTTGGTACAACGGCTGACCAGCCTTGATTTCGGCGCCTTCGACGAACAGTCGCTGCTGCACGATGCCACTGACCTGAGGCCGTATCTCGGCAACCATGTACGCTTTGGTGCGCCCCGCCAGCTCGGTGGTCAGCGATTGGCTGCGCGGTTTGACGGTGACCACCGACACGCTCGGTTTCTCCGCAGCAGGCGGCGAATTGCCGTCTGAACAACCGCTCAGAAGACCGATAAGGGCTGCGTAGATGACAAAGGTCAAAGTCATCAGGTATTTGGCGAAAATCTTGCTCGACATGATTGCCTCAGGACGTTGTGGCGAAAGCCTGACGCCAGAGTGCGAGGCAAATGTGCAGGAAAATTGAAGATTGCCGCGTTGACTTGAAACTTGCCGTCGCGAGGGCCTAAATGGACGCCGTCTTCAGGGAAACCCCGAGCCTTCATGAAATCGAGCATCTCCACCAAACTCTTTGTCGCGGTATTGGCCAGCGTGCTGTCAGTCATCCTGATCATGGGCCTGACCGCGAACTGGAGCTTTGCCCGCGGCTTTCTGGGTTACCTCAACGAACAGGCCATGCAGCGCATGTCGCCGGTCCTGCCACGGCTGGCCGCTGCCTATGCGCGCGAAGGCAGTTGGGAATTCATGCGTGACAACAAGGATCGCTGGTTCGAAGTGATGCGCCCGGAGCCGGCGCAGGATTTCGCCATCCCCGGGCTGGCGACGCCGCCTACCTCCGACCTGACCGGCGCAGTGTTCCGGATCGCGCTGCTGGATGCGCAGAAGAACCTGGTGATGGGCTTTCCAGGGGTCCATGACGATGAGTTCATGCGCCCGGTGGAAGTCGACGGCAAAATCGTCGGCTGGATGGCGGTCACGCCCTTTCAAAGTGTCAGCGAAGCCGGTGGCGAGCGCTTTCAGCAGTACCAGTTGCGTGCCAGCCTGGCGATGGGCGTGCTGTCGCTGCTGCTGGCGGTGCTGATTGCCTGGTGGATCGCGCGCACCCTGCTTGATCCGGTCAAACGTGTGGCCGCGGCAACCCATCGCCTTGCCGCAGGTGAATACGCCAGCCGCGTGGCGGTTTCCTCGAACGACGAGGTCGGTCAACTGGCGCGCGACTTCAACCAGTTGGCGTACACCCTGGAGCGCAATGAGAAGATGCGCCGCGAATTCATGGCCGATGTGTCCCATGAGCTGCGCACCCCGCTGTCGGTCCTGCGTGGCGAACTGGAAGCCATCGAGGATGGCGTGCGCACACTGGATCAGGCGTCGATGAAGTCTTTGCAGGGCGAAGTCGGCATGCTCAGCAAGCTGGTGGATGATCTGTATGAGCTGTCCCTGGCGGATGTGGGCGCCCTGACCTACCGCAAGGTCGACTGTGATCTGGCGGAGCTGCTGACGAATATCACCGACATGTTCGAAGAGCGTTGCGCAGCCCGTCAGTTACATTTGCAGCTGGAGCTTGCTGGCGGAGCTCTACCGGTGCACGCAGACCCGGGACGCCTGCAGCAATTGATCAGCAACCTTCTGGAAAACTCGGTGCGCTACACCGATGCCGGTGGCACAGTGCACGTGCGTGCTGCCCTGCTGGGTGATGAGGTGCGCGTCGATGTGATGGATTCCGGCCCCGGCGTCGACCCGCAGCAACTGCCCAGACTGTTCGAACGCTTCTATCGCGGTGAAACCTCACGTAACCGCGCCAGCGGCGGTGCGGGTCTCGGGTTGGCGATCTGTCACAGCATCGCCCTCGCCCACGGCGGCAGCCTGAGCGCCGACCATTCGCCCACAGGCGGCCTCTGGCTGACCCTGTGCCTGCCCGGACACTTGCGCCCATGACCGCCACAAGCGTTGAAACACCGATTCTCATTGTCGAAGACGAGCCCAAGCTGGCGTCGCTGATGCGCGACTACCTGATCGCGGCCGGGTATTCGACCCACTGCCTGAGTAACGGGCTGGACGTTGTGCCCGCTGTCAGAGCGAACGCGCCACAATTGATCCTGCTCGACATCATGCTGCCTGGCCGTGATGGCATGGACATCTGCAAGGAGCTGCGCAGCTTCAGCGACGTGCCCATTGTGATGATCACCGCACGCGTCGAGGAAATCGACCGATTGCTCGGCCTGGACCTCGGTGCCGACGACTACATCTGCAAACCGTTCAGCCCCCGTGAGATGGTCGCTCGCGTCAAAGCCATCCTGCGTCGGAGCTCCTCCAGCGAGACGCACACGCCCAAGGGTTTGCAGGTGGACGAAGCGCACTACCAGGCCTCGTTCAACGGTGTCACCCTGGACCTGACCCCGGTGGAACTGCGTCTGCTGGCGACCTTCGCCCGCTCACCGGGCCGGGTCTTCTCCCGTGACCACTTGCTGGACAGGCTCTACTCGGATCACCGCGTAGTGACCGACCGCACCGTGGACAGCCACATCCGCAACCTGCGCCGCAAACTGGAGCAGGCCTGCCCGGGTCAGGACCCGATCCAGTCGCTGTACGGGGTGGGCTACAAGCTGGAGTTGTGACCGGTCCTGTGCGGAGCATGGGTACGATAGTTACAGGACGATCGTTCCTCACGCTCCAGCGTGGGAATGCCTGTCGTAACGCTCCGCGTCACAAATCTGAGCCACGCCGCCTGCGCAACGACAGTCATCACACCTCAGGCACTCTCCGTCTGCCGGTTGCTCTGCAGCGCAGCCAGGTCACGGAAGGCAGCGCCCGGATGACTTGCTTCCAGACGCGGCCCATCGCCAAACAGCTTTTCGCGCAACGTGCCCTTGGCGTATTCGGTCTTGTAGACGCCGCGCTTCTGAAGCTCAGGCACCAACAGCTCGACCGCATCGATGAAGGTTTCATGGGTCAGCGCGTACGCCAGGTTGAACCCGTCAACGTCGGTTTCTTCCACCCACTCCTGCAGCAGATCCGCCACCGTTTCCGGGCTGCCGACAAACAGCGGGCCGAAGCCACCGATTCCGACCCAATCGGCCAGTGCCTGCGGCGTCCATATCGTGTTCGGGTCTGCGCTGGAAAAGGTCTCGACCGCCGACTGAATGGCATTGGTGTGAACGTGACGAAGGGGTTCGTCGGGCTTGAACTGGCTGAAGTCGATACCGGTCCAGCCGGAAATCAAGGCCATCGCGCCCTCATAACTGACCCAGCTTTTGTATTCCTCGAATTTGGCCCTGGCCTTGGCATCCGTCTCGCCAAGGATCACCGTCTGTAAATTGAAAATCAGCACCTTGGACGGGTCGCGACCGGCCTCTGCGGTGCGCCGGCGGATATCGGCCACGGTCTTTTTCAGCAGGACTTTCGAGGGCGCTGCAACAAAAACGCATTCGGCGTGCTCGGCGGCGAACTGCTTGCCGCGGCTTGAAGCGCCGGCCTGATAGAGCACAGGCGTGCGTTGCGGCGACGGCTCGCACAAATGGATGCCAGGCACCTGGAAGTGTTTGCCGACATGGCGAATCTCGTGGATTTTGGTCGGATCACTGAATACGCGGCGCTCCCGGTCACGCAGAATCGCGCCGTCTTCCCAGCTGCCTTCCCAGAGTTTGTAACAAACCTCCAGATACTCCTCCGCGTAGTCGTAGCGCGCGTCATGTTCGGTCAGGGTTTTCTGGCCCAGGTTCTTCGCACCGCTTTCCAGATACGAGGTGACGATATTCCAGCCCGCACGCCCCTTGGTCAGGTGATCCAGCGTCGACAGGCGACGGGCAAACGGATAGGGATGTTCGAACGACAGCGACGCGGTCAGGCCGAAGCCCAAATGTTCGGTCACCAGCGCCATGGGCGGGATGAGCTGCAACGGGTCGTTGACCGGCACCTGAGTAGCCTGGCGAATTGCCGCCTCACCGTTGCCGCGATAGACGTCGTAAATGCCCAGCACATCGGCAATGAACAAACCATCGAACTTGCCGCGTTCGAGAATTTTCGCCAGATCAGTCCAGTATTCGAGGTCCTTGTACTGCCAGGAACGGTCACGCGGATGTGCCCAGAGGCCCGGCGATTGATGGCCGACGCAGTTCATGTCAAACGCATTAAGGCGGATTTGGCGAGGCATGCACTTACTCCTGAAGCTGTGGCGGAACCACGCCGTTGAGGCGTTGATTGCCGATAACCTTATAGTGCCAGCGCAGCGGCTCACGGCCGGCCGGGGGTGGCAATAACGGGCGCTGCCCGGTCAATTCGTACTGAATATCGCCCACCGCCTGCAGAGCCTCGGCGCTGGCAATGACCGCCTCGCTGCTGGCGATCAGGTGTTGCTCGGCCGAAGCGTCCAGACGCCCGGCGCGCTCCAGCAGCGCGGCGGCGACGTCCAGACGAATCTGCAGGTCCCCGACCTTGCTGATCACATAAGGGTCATCGACCACGCGCTGCAGACCACTGAGCGACCACGGCCGACCGTGCTCACGCAGGTAATCGAGGGTGTCTTGCAGGCCCTGGCGCGCCCGATCAAGGTCTTCGGCGGCGACCGCCAGTTGTGCGGTAATAGCGGGATGCGTCATGGGCATACTCCTTGATCAGTTCCAGGCGTGGCGTGGCGGTGCAATGCCGTTGAGCACCTGATTGCCGATCAGGTGATATTTCCAGCGCGCCGGGTCATGCAGCGTGTGGGTCCGCGCGTTGCGCCAGTAGCGGTCGAGATTGAGTTTGCCGAGCACCGAGCGGGTGCCGGCCAGTTCGAACAACTGGCTGCCGGCGAGCAAGGCAATCTGCGCCGACAGCACCTTGGCCTGGGCGACAATCACCGAGGCCTGTGCAACGCTGGCTTCACTGGGTTCGGCCAGGGCGTGGTCGATGGCCTGCCCGGCTTTGGCGAGGATCGCGTCGGTGCCGTGCAGGCGCCACTGCAAGTCGCCGATGGCGGCAATGCTGAACGGGTCCTGCCAGCCGAAATCCTGCTTGCTGTCTATCCATGGCCGCGCCAACCGGGCGTGCTTCAGGGTTTCCTCGAACGCGCCGTGAGCAATGCCGGTGTCCACCGCGGCCTGAATGATCTGCGAAATCGGCCCATTGGCCGTCGGTTCGTCGAAAGCGCGATACGCCGGGATCACCGCACTCGACGGTACGCGAACGGCTTTCAAAACAGCCCCGCCGCTGGCCGTGGTGCGCTGCCCGAAACCGTCCCAGTTATCGATGATGGTCAGGCCCGGATTGTCGCGTTCGACGAAGGCGATGAACGCCTGATTCTGCTCGTTGACGCCTGAAACCGGCACGAGGTGCGCGAACAGTGCGCCGGTGCAGTAGAACTTTTCGCCGTCCAGCACCGCGTGCTCGCCCTCGAAGCGAATCCGGGTCTGAAAGGCGCCGGCGTTCTTGCTTTTCGACTCGGAGAACGCATTGCCGAAGCGGTAGCCGGCCAGCGCCTTGCCGAAGTAGTGGCGTTTCTGCTCCTCGGTCCCGGTCTGCAAGAGGATATCGAGCACGCCCAGGTGGTTCTGCGGGATTTGCCCGAGTGAAGGGTCGGCGGCAGAAATAAGCTTGATCACTTCCGCGACGGTGACATAGGAAACGCCCGCACCGCCGTAGGCCTTGGGTACGGTAATGGCCCACAGTCCACTGGCGGAAAACTCATCCAGCTCGGCGACTGGCAGACGCCGTTCGCGATCACGCGCTGAAGCTTCCTCAGCGAAGCGACCGGCCAGTGCCCTGGCCACTTCGATGGCTTCGGCATCCGAACCAATGACGTGCGCGGCGGGAGGTGCGGCAGTGGGAAGAGAGGAAGGAAAACTCATGGACAGGCTCCTGCTCGTTGGCGACAGGTTGAAAACACTCAACACGCTTGACCCTGAACATTGCACAGCCCGTGCCGGAAAAGATTTCCCTTTAAAAGCAGTAAGTTGCCTATACCCGCGCAGGACTTGACGGCCTCCTGCCGAGCAAAATGTCCGAACGCTGTTGCTGGCCGGACAGCAGCGCATTTACAGCGCATCCAGCGCAGACACAGGTATTCCAGGGCCGACGAGCTGCCGGCATGGCTGACAATGCTGTGCGATTGGCCAGCCAGCGGTCATGCCACTGTTGGCTGATCAACAAGAAAAACAGCGACTCATAAATAAATCATTAAAATCAGGCAGTTACATTCAGGCACAAAGCATGCAGAGAGCCTGGCGAACCTTCCACCGGCCCATGTGCCGATCTCTTCGCGCTCAGGAGTACTGCATGACTCAAACAACCGGCTCAAACCCGCTCTCGCTGGGGACCGATTACGAAACCCTGGCCAACCGATTTCGCCCGATCTTCCGTGAGATTGGCGCTGGCAGCGTCGAACGCGAAAAAGCTCGCGCCCTGCCCCATGAGCCGATTGCCTGGCTGCAGAAAGCCGGTTTCGGCGCTGTACGTGTGCCTATCGAATATGGCGGAGCGGGTGCATCGATCAGCCAGCTGTTTCAACTGCTGATCGAGCTGGCCGAAGCCGACTCGAACATTCCGCAAGCCCTGCGCGCGCACTTCGCTTTCGTCGAAGACCGCCTGAATGCACCACCCGGCGCGGACCGTGACCAGTGGTTTGCGCGCTTTGTGGCCGGGGATCTGGTGGGTAACGGCTGGACCGAAGTCGGTGCGGTGAAAATCGGCGACGTGATTACCAAAGTCAGCCCGCAAGGCGACGGTTTCGTGCTCAACGGCACCAAGTTTTACAGCACCGGCAGCATCTTTGCCGACTGGATAGACGTCTACGCCCAGCGCTCCGATACCGGCGCCGATGTGATCGCGGTCGTCGACGCCAGGCATGCCGGCGTGCGTCACAGTGACGACTGGGACGGGTTCGGCCAGCGCACCACCGGCAGCGGCACCTCGGTCTACAACAACGTACCGCTGCCGGCCACACACGTCATACCGTTCGAGCAACGCTTCAAATACCAGACGGCGTTTTATCAATTGGTGCTGCTGGCGGTGCTGGCCGGGATTGGTCGAGCTGTCGAACGCGACATCGCTCAGGAAGTGCGCGATCGCAAACGCGTCTTCAGCCATGGCAACGCCGGGAGCGTCAGCCAGGACTCACAAGTGCAGCAAGTGGTCGGTCAGATCGCCGCTCAGGTTTACGCCGCCGAAGCCGCAACGCTGCGCTCCGCCGAGCCGTTGCAGCGTGCGTACCTGGCACGCTTCGGAGATGACCCACAGCGGGAAAAAGACGCCAATATCGCCGCCGAAATCGAGACCGCCAAGGCACAGGTGATCGTCTCGGAACTGGTACTGCGCGCTGCCAGCGATCTGTTCAACGCACTGGGCGCTTCAGGTGTCAGCGTCAACAAGGCGCTGGATCGCCACTGGCGTAATGCGCGCACAGCGGCATCGCACAATCCGCTGATCTACAAGGCGCGCATTGTCGGTGACTGGCGCATCAACGGCACCGAGCCGCCGTTTGTCTGGCAGATCGGCAGCGGTAAAGGTAACGCTTGAGGGGTAATTACGCCGCGTTACGCAGCAGGTGGCGACTGGTAAAACTGAACGCCAGCACCAGAAAGATCAGCGCCCCGGTCGCAACCTGCTGCCAATAGAAGTTCCAGCCGATCAGCAACAGGCCATTGGCGATCACGTTGATGAACAGCACGCCCAAAAGTGTGCCCGGAATATTCGGACGCCCTTGACGGCTGAGCGTCGTACCGATGAACACGGCGCCGATGGCATTGATCAGGTAAGCGTTGCCTGACATCGGCACGTAGGCGTTGACCGTCGAGCTGAGCAGGATACCCGCCAGTGCGCAGGCCAGCGCACTGGCGAAAAACACCTGCACGGCAATGCGTCGCGTGGGCAGGCCCGAGTAATACGCCAGTTGCGGCTGCGTGCCCAGCGCAAGGATTTCCCGCCCCAGACGCCCCCGCGCCAGGACCAGCCCGTAAAGTCCTGCCAGCAACCCGACCACCAGCAGCGGCAATGGCACGCCGAGGATCAGCACAGCGCTGATCCCCGGTAACACGCCCTGAGCGATATAGATCGGCTGGCCACCGTCGGATAACAACTGCTGCACGCTGGTGCCGATAAACAGCGTACCCAGCGTCGCCAGAAACGGCGAAATACGCAGCCCGGCGATCAGCATCGCGTTGAACGCCCCGGCCATGCCACCTGCCAGCATAGCGACCGCAATGGCCGCGCCCAGACCATGACCGCCATTCAGCGTGACCACAAAACCGAGGCTGGCAAAGTCCAGCGCCGTTCCCACCGACAGATCGATACCGCCAGCCGCAACAGCCCAGGTCATGCCGATTGCCACGATGGCCAGCAACACGAAGTTGTTCAGTACCAGACTCGACAGGTTGCCCCAACTCAGAAAGCCCGGCGCATTGATCGCGAAAAACAGCAGGATGATCAGCACCAACAGCGGCAGGACCGCTGGCAACAGGCGCGGCAGAACCTTGATCAGCGTCGAAGAGTTCGTCAGGGTCAGCGTATTCATTGTTCACCCTCCCGGCGGCCGAATGCTCCGGAAAATGCCACCACCAACAGAATCAACACGCCTTGCACGCCGTTGACCCAGAAGCTGGAAATGTTCAGCAATTGAAAGCCGTTGATCAAAAAGCCCAGCAGCAGCGTCGCCAACAGCGTGCCGGGAATGTTGGCGGTCAGACGCCGCGAGAACACCACACCGAGAAAGG
Organism: Pseudomonas sp. ICMP 10191; assembly: GCF_001467335.1. Classification (NCBI taxonomy): domain Bacteria; kingdom Pseudomonadati; phylum Pseudomonadota; class Gammaproteobacteria; order Pseudomonadales; family Pseudomonadaceae; genus Pseudomonas; species Pseudomonas sp. ICMP 10191. The sequence continues at coordinate 216,742 of NZ_LKGW01000168.1, read as the reverse complement.
CAATGGCCACCACTGACAGCAACATGTCACCGGAACCGGTCGTGCTGCCACTGAAAAAAGCTGCGGAGCAGAATGCAGCCAGCGCGGCGCAGCCTCCGGCAATCAGGTAACTGGCAAATACATAGCGCCGCAGATTCAACCCGGCAGCCTCGGCTGCTTGCGGGTATTCACCGATGGCGTACAGACGCAAGCCGAACGCGCTGTGCTGAATCACCAGCCACAACACCGCCGCGACGCCCAGCAGCACCCAGGCCAGCGCTGGAACACCCAGCCAGACGCCGGACGCCAGGCTGTCCAGCAATGCCGAGTCGGTCGCGAGCACAGTGTTCTGGGTCAGCACCAGTTCCAGGCCGGCAATCAGGTTCATGCTCGCCAGCGTTGCCAGTAACGGCGGCAAGCGTAAAAACACCACCGCCAGACCGTTGAACGCGCCGACCAGCAGGCCGCAGCCGAGCGTCAGGCCAATCGCTTGCCAGGCATCGAGCCCGGCATTGTTCAGGCTGCTGTAGACGGCCGCACACAGACCGAGATTGGCCGCCAGCGACAGGTCCAGGCCGCCGCTGACCACATTGGAACCACCACCGATAACCACGCAGGTCAGGCCCAGCGCGAGTATGCCGAGCGTTGCTGACTGGGCGAACACGTTGCTGATGTTGCCGAGGCTGAGGAAGTCAGGCGCACTGACGGCAAAGCCGAGCAGAATCGCCAGAAACACCAGCAACGACCCGCGCTGCGCCAGTTGCACGAGCCAGCGTTGCGCTGGATCGCCAGCCTGTGCGATTGATAGATCAAGCGCGGACATAATGGGCCTCCGGAGGGCATGATTGGCTGTCATGGTCGCTTTCACTGGCGCCCGTGGCGCAGGCCAGCAATTGGTCGCTGTCGGTGCTCAATGAGTCGAATTCGCCTGCAATGCGTCCTCTGTGCAGGACTACAATGCGCTGAGTGATGCCAATCAGCTCCGGCAAGTCCGACGACAGCACCAGCACCGCTGCACCGCCCTCCGCAAGCCGGGCAATCAACCGGTAGATCTCCACCTTGGCGCCGATGTCGACACCCACGCTGGGCTCGTCCAGCAGGTATAACGTCGAATGGCGGCTCAGCCATTTGCCCAGCGCAACCTTTTGCTGGTTGCCACCGCTGAGCGCGTGCACCGGCGCATCATGGCCTGAGGTCTTGATTGCCAGTTCATCGATCAGGTGTTGGCTTTCCCCGGCTTGCGCCGCAGCGTCGAGCAATCCCCAGCGGCTGAAGCGCCCCATGCTGGCCAGCGTGATGTTCTCCAGCACCGAAAGCGCCGGTGCCACGCCATGCGTGCGGCGCTCCTCGGGGACCAGCGCGATGCCATGGCGTACCGCGTCACGTGGTGATTTCAGCTGCAACGGCTGACCGTTCAACAACAGTTCGCCGCGATCCGGCTTGAGCAGCCCGAACAGGCTTTTGAGCAGCTCCTTGGCACCCGAGCCGACCAGCCCGGTCAGGCCCAGCACTTCGCCACGCCGCACGCTCAGGTCAACGCCGTCGTAGAAGCGCCCTGCCCCCAGCCCGCGCAGTTGAAGCACGGGCGTGCCGGGTAATGTCCGGGCACGAGAATATTGTTCGCCGACCTCCCGATTGACCATCAGCCGGGCGATCTGCGCGGTGCTGGTGAGTGCCGGATCGACCACCGCCACATCGCGTCCGTTACGCAGCACGGTGACCTGATCACACAGCGATTCGATCTCCTGCAAATAGTGGGAAATGTAGACAATGGTCAGCCCTTCATCGCGCAGGCGGCGGACAATGCCCAGCAAGCGGTCCACCTCCTGCTTCACCAGTGACACACTCGGCTCATCGAACACCAGCACCTTCGGCCTGGCCAGCAACGCACGAGTGATCTGCAGTATCTGCCGCTGAGCGCTGTCCAGGTCACGTACCAAAGCCCCCTCAGGCAGGCGTATGGCAAAGTAATCGTCCAGAAGCCTTGCCGCTTCGCGCTCCTGGGCGCGGCGATCAACGAAGGGGCCACGCTTGATTTCCTGCCCGAAAAACAGTGCCTCGCCGACGCTGAAGCTGCCCGGCAGCAGTCGCTCCTGATGAATGAAATGCACGCCTGCGGCTTCGACCTGACGCGGCGTGAAACTGTCGAACGGCTGGCCGTGAATACTCAAACTGCCGGCATCGGCACGATGAATACCAGCGAGGATCTTGATCAGGGTCGACTTGCCCGCCCCGTTTTCTCCCACAAGCCCGTGAATCGTTCCGGCCTCGACCTTAAGGTTTACGCCGTCCAGCGCCTGGGTGGCGCCAAAGCACTTGCTGATACCCGCCAAGTGCAAGGCCGGTGGCGCCACTTCAACGTCTGCAATCGCTGATCCCATGATCGATCTCCCGCGTCAGTTATCGCCTCTGAGCTTTTGCACGTCAGGCAGGTTGGCGGCCGTCGTCAGCAGGGTTGGCACCTGGGTCTCCTTCGGCAGATCGTGCTGTCCGGCCAGGTAGCGGGCGACGTTCTGCACCGCAGTCTTGCCGATCAGTGCAGGCTGCTGGGCAACTACGGCGCCCACCGGCGAATCGTCACGGCGCATCAGCTCGAGCACTTCCGGTGTGCCGTCGACGCCGTAGGTCTTGATTTCGGTTCTGCCGGCATCGATCAGTGCCTTGCTGGCGCCCAGTTGCGGGATGTCCCAAGCGGCCCAGATCGCCGAGACAGTGCCTTTGGGGTACTTGTTGAGCAACGCCGAGACTTGCGAGTAGGCGTCCTGAACCGTGTTGGGAATGACATCGCGCAACTCGGGCTCGATGATTTTCAGCTGCGGATGATCCTTGAGTACCAACTTGAGCTGGTCATAACGAATGGCGCAGACCGGCACGCCATAAAAGCCATTGAACACCAGCACATTACCCTGGCCACCTGCGTCCTTGATCAGTTGCCCGGCCAGTGCCTTGCCCGTGGCCACGTTGTCGGACGTGGTGTTGTTGAGGCTGTATTGCGATGGCGCATCAATGGTGAACAGCGGAATCCCCGCCTTGCTGATGCGCTTGAGCCAAGGGTCGATAACACTGAGGGTGCCGAGAGTCTGGATCACTGCATCCGGCTTTTGCGTGACCACGGTCTGCAATTGATTGACCAGGTTCTTGTCGTTGCGACCGGCATCGAGCGTGATGGGCGTGCCGCCCAGGCGCTTGACCTCAGCCACCTGCGCCTGGAAGGCCTTGATATCGAAGTAGTGACTGGTGCCGGTCATGCTGATCGCAATGCGTTTGCCCGCCAGCGAAGGCACGTCGCTGTCCTCGGCATACGCAGTTGCGACGAGACTGGTGGCCAACAGGGTCATCAACAGTGTGCGCCCTATTGCATGCAGGCGGTTTGTCTTGAAGGTCGGGACGGCATCAGGCATTCGGGTGGCTCCGCTGGCTCAGGAAAACAATCCTGATCGGCAGTGCACAGGTCATGCCCAAAGCCGTGCGCTGCGACTGGCTATGGCGCGAGGCCCGGCGGCAGGCGCTTTCGCGCCATTGCGCTGGATGGTGTGGGTGCGCAGTAGCCGGTTTTACCGGCGCAAACGCCGAACACATTGTCGGTTCGCTGTTGCCCGTACAACAGCGAATCGATGCGGGAGCGTGCCTGCTACAGGAGCGTGTTATCTGAGCTTGAACTGCCCCAGCGTGATCGTCANCTGGCTGGCGCTGCCGGTCTGGCCGGTGCGCACCGCCGATTGTGCCGACAAGTCACGGATGCGCACCAGGTTGCGGTCCACTTCCCGCGCGACCAGCGCTTGTTCTTCAGAGGCGCTGGCGATTACTGTGTTGCGCTCATCGATGACCATGACCGAACTGGCGATGCTGGCCAGCACAGCATTGGCCGACTCGGCCTGTTGTTTGGTGCGCTGCGCCTGATCGGTACTGACTTCAAGCGCAACCAGAGTACTTTTGGTGCCCTGCTGGATGTGCCCGACCATGGTTTCGATCTCGCGAGTCGATTCGCTGGTGCGGTGTGCCAGAGCGCGTACCTCGTCGGCGACCACGGCAAACCCCCGTCCGGCATCTCCCGCGCGTGCCGCTTCGATGGCAGCGTTAAGGGCCAACAGGTTGGTTTGCTCGGACACCGCGCGAATGACATCCAGCACCTTGGTGATATCCAGCGTGCGGGTTGCCAGCGCCTGCGCCTCGACCGACGCGGTGCCGACATTGCGGGTCAGCTCAAGGATCGACTGGACGGTTTGATTGAGCTCTTCCTGACCTTCGCGGGCCGACACCGAAGAGGCTTTGGATTCTTCCGAGGTGGCCACCGCATTACGCGCAACTTCATCGACCGCCTGGCTCATCTCGGTGACCGCGGTGGCCGCCATTTCGATTTCGCTGTTCTGCACCACCAGATCGGCGTTGCTGTTGACCATCAGGGCGCTCATTTCTTCCGTGGCCGACGCCAGCTGGTGAGCGGCATCGCCCACCTGAGTCAGGGTCTGGCTCAGATTGCCGCGCATGCGCTCCATCGATTGCAGCAACAGGGCCGCTTCATCAGTGCCCTCACGGTTGATTGCGCTGGGACGCAGGTCGCCCGCAGCAATGGTTTCCGAGCTGTGCAGCGCCTGACTGATCGGCACTGCCAGACTTTTGGTCAGGCGCCAGGCGAGCAATACGGTCAGCAACACCGTCAGAAACATAACCCCCTGAGTGACGATCAGGGCGTTTTCATACACCGACGTCGCTGCAGCGCTGGATTCGGCTTCGGAGTCATCATTGATTTTTTCCAGCTTGCCAAGGGCGGCTTCGATACTTTCCGCCATGGCCTTCATCTCGCCCCAGACGAGCGCCCTCCCGGCCTCTGCCTGATTCTCGTTGATCAGCGTATAGACCTTCTCGGCACGCTCGATGTAGCCCTGATAAGTGCTCTTCAGCCCCTCGAAAAGCGCGCGCTCATTATCATCGGTGATCAGCGGGTCGTAGGCCTCTACGGCCTTTTGGAAACCGGCCTTCCTTTCAAGAAACTCGTTGTGAGCCTGAGCCACCTGCGCAAGATCATGCGTGGAAAGCATTTTGGCCACGGTGGTGCGGGTTTTCTCGACCGCCAGGGCAATATCGTCACCCAGCGCAATCCCTGGAAGCGCGTCGTTTTCGATTTCAAGCGATTGCTCACGAATACCGTGCAATTGCTGAATGCTGAAAATACCAAGCCCGAACACCAGCACCACCATCACAGCAAAGCAGGCGGAGGTCCGCGCAGCTATTTTCAGCTGTCTCAGCATCTTCAATCCCCTTCCCGTGACCGGTAAATAAATGAGTATCGTCATTCCTATCGGCAGAACAGGAAAAAGGATGAAGATGCTCCGAACAGAGAGGTGCCACTGTTATCAAGGCCCACCCGAATCGAAGCTTATGGTAGGTTTCGCGACGCTCGATAATCTCGAGATGGACGGGTCTTTTCACCCTTCAGACTGACTTCCTGGAGCTGCCATGAAACCTTGCTACGCCGCCGCACTGTTTGCTCTTTCACTGCCAGGCCTCGCTCACGCAGGCGATGCGCTACCCACCTACTCCGCCATCACCCAGGCGTTGAACACTGGAGAATCGGTCGCCGTGGTGATCGACCTGGGACAATGCAAATCCTCGATCGCAGGCGCCGAGCCGTCCAAAACCAAAGGCGGCAAACGCATCGATGCCTATCGCATCACACCCGACGGCACCCTGGCGTTTTCGGACACTCACTTCAGCCTCGATCGCGATAACAAGCCCATCGAGCAATTCATTCGCTATCAGATACGCTCGAACGGCACAGCCACATTCAGCATGACGACACTGAATGTTCCTGGTTATCAGCAGGTGGGCACTCCGGTGAGTTATGAGTGTGCGGTCGGCAAGGGACTAAGCTTTTTTGCCGGATGAGCTGGCTCAACGCATGACTGCATAAACAGGAAGAGGTCGGCGTGAGGGAGAGACCAGCCCCACGCCGTCAGAATTAAAGCTCGCTGCGCGTCTTCACGTCAGCTGTTTTTTTCAATGTCTGCTTGCCGGTCGTTGACCTGAAAAATGCTGACACGCAGGCTGTCATCCCCCGGCTTGATGCTCACCCTGCCGACGTACAGATTCCGCTGCAAGTGATCATGCGCACCGGCAGGCACGCTGAACTGCTTGCTGCACGTAAAACTCGATTCGGTCAAAGGCGCCCGGTCCGTTTCATGCCCTGCCAGGAGCCCCTCGCCTACTACCTCTATATTCACTCCTTGATCAATGAACAAGGTGTAGTACAGGCTGACACGCGCAAGGTCGTCGTCCTGGGGCACCAGATAAAGGCTGCCTCCAGGAAGTACCTGCCCCTGCAATCGCTCGCCACGAAACTCTCCACCCTGTATTTCACAGCTGCTGCGCTGCATCTTCGAAGGGTCGCAAAGCAATTGCGGCTTATCGATACGCAGGTGAATGGTCAATATTTCATGCAACTGCATCGTCTCTATCCCCTACGTCCCATCGTGCATGTGAAGACTGATGATTCGTTCATAACTGTACCAAGGTGTATGTTTTAGCCCGGACGCCTGGAAACTGGCAACTTAAGCGAACCGATTGGTACTGTTATGAGAGGTATAGGAAGGAATGCATTCAAAGCTTGTCGCTCACCGCCCAGGCCTTCAGCGTTCATGACGCCGCAGCACCTCCACCCTGCTGGTACTCTCGCGGCGTGCAACCGAACTCGCGACGAAACACAGTGTGCAGGTATTGCGCAGACCGAAAACCGCAATCGCGGGCGATCTCGGCAATGGCCAGCCCGGTGTTTTCCAGTCCGTTTGCAGCGGCAGCCAGTTTGAAACGCAGAATCTCGTCATGCACGCTGCAGCCCCTTACCCGGCGAAAGTGTGACTCCAGTGACGAACGCGAAACGCCCACATAGGCGGCTACCTGTGCAGTCTTGATGCCTTGGCACGCGTACTGCCGGATAAACAGCAGCGCTTGCATGACATAGGGGTCACCCAAAGGCTGATGCAGACTCGACGCCTGCACGTTGACAGTATCCGGCGGTATCAGAATGTGTGTGCCCGAGGACGGCATGCCGTGCAACATCTGGTGCAGCAGACGTGCAGCGGTGCGACCCATGGTGTCGGTGCCTTGAACGACCGAGCTCAGAGGCACGCGAGTGAGGGTTCTGGTCAAAGGATCATTGTCGATGCCGATCAGTGCCACCTGTTCGGGAACGGCGATTCCGGCGGTCAGGCAGGCCTGCAATAGCTGACGAGCGCGCGCATCGGTCACGGCGATGATGCCGATCGGCTTGGGCAGGCTTTGCAGCCAGGCGATCTGCTGTTCTACGGCGCTGTCCCAGAGCGGCGCGCTGGTGCCCAGACCACGATAGACCTCGGCGTGCAGGCCGTCGCGTTGCAGCAAGCGGCGAAAGGCCTGCTCGCGCTCCTGGGCCCAACGATTGGCTTGCGCTTCAGGCAGGCTGAAGCAGGCAAAGCGTGTCAGCCCGGCCTCGATCAGGTGCTCATAGGCCGCCTTGATCAAGGCGTGATTGTCAGTCGCCACATAAGGAATGCCCTTCGGGTAGGCGCGTTCGTCCTGATAGGACCCACCGACTGCCACCACCGGCAGTTTGATCCCGGCCAGTGCCTCGCCGATCAGCGGGTCATCAAAATCGGCAATGATCCCGTCGCCCTGCCAGCGCTCGATGCCTTTCAGGCGACAGAGGAAATCCTCCTCCAGAAACAGGTCCCAGGACACCCGGGTGCTGCTGAGGTAGTTGCCGATGCCGCTGATGATACCGCGGTCATAAATCTTGCTGCCGTTGAATAACAGCGCAATACGGTGAACGGGAGGTACGGTTTTCATTGTTTTTATGCCGATTCGATAAGCACGACGCCGTTGGCCACAGACTAGGCCGCTGACCGGCGAATCTCAACACTCAAAATCGCACTGTGCGTTGGCGATTTTCATAATCAGCGCACGCTGGGCCGTTGCTAGTATCCAGACACCGCCAAGAACAATAAGGAAAACGCTCATGCCGTACTTCCCCGACGTCGACAGGGTTCGCTATGAAGGCCCTGACAGCGACTCGCCCCTCGCCTTTCGCCACTATGACGCCGACAGGCTGGTCCTCGGCAAACCCATGCGCGAGCATTTGCGCATGGCGGCCTGTTATTGGCACACCTTCGTATGGCCGGGTGCCGACATGTTCGGTGTCGGCACCTTCAAGCGCCCATGGCAAGGTTCCGGTGACCCGATGGAACTGGCCATCGGCAAGGCCGAAGCGGCGTTCGAGTTTTTCTCCAAGCTCGGCATTGATTACTACAGCTTCCACGACACCGATGTGGCACCGGAAGGCACCTCACTGAAGGAGTATCGCCACAACTTCGCGCACATGGTCGATCACCTGGAGCGCCATCAGGAACAGAGCGGCATAAAACTGCTGTGGGGCACGGCCAACTGCTTCAGCAACCCGCGTTTCGCCGCAGGCGCTGCCAGCAACCCGGACCCTGAAGTGTTTGCCTACGCCGCGACCCAGGTGTTCAGCGCGATGAATGCCACCCAGCGTCTCAAAGGGTCCAACTACGTATTGTGGGGCGGTCGTGAAGGCTACGAAACCCTGCTCAATACCGACCTCAAGCGTGAACGCGAGCAACTCGGTCGTTTCATGCGCATGGTCGTTGAACACAAGCACAAGATCGGTTTCAAGGGTGACTTGCTGATCGAGCCCAAGCCACAGGAGCCGACCAAGCATCAGTACGATTACGACAGCGCCACAGTGTTCGGCTTTCTGCAGCAGTACGGCCTGGAAAACGAGATCAAGGTCAATATCGAGGCCAACCACGCCACGCTGGCCGGGCACAGCTTCCACCACGAAATCGCCACGGCGGTCTCGCTGGGGATCTTCGGCAGCATCGACGCCAACCGTGGCGACCCACAGAACGGCTGGGACACGGACCAGTTCCCCAACAGCGTCGAAGAAATGACCCTCTCCACCTACGAGATCCTCAAGGCTGGCGGCTTCACCAATGGCGGTTTCAATTTCGACTCCAAGGTGCGTCGCCAGAGCCTCGACGATATCGATCTGTTCCACGGCCACGTCGCCGCGATGGATGTCCTTGCCCTGGCGCTGGAGCGTGCCGCCGCCATGGTGCAGAACGATAAACTCCAGCACTTCAAGGATCAGCGCTACGCCGGCTGGCAGCAGCCTTTCGGACAATCGGTACTGGCGGGCGAGTTCAGCCTTGCATCGCTCGCCGAACACGCCTTCGCCAACGAGTTGAACCCGCAGGCCGTCAGTGGCCGCCAGGAACTGCTCGAAGGTGTGGTCAATCGCTTTATCTACACCTGACCGGCGTAGCTGGACATCGCCGTGACATTCAGGCGACAAATCTTCATACGCGACGTCCGGCAACGCTCTACAGTTCTATCGGTATCACCCTCAGTCAAGAAGTGTCTCAAACAACAATAAAAGGACGCACCCTATGAACACCCTCAAACGTACGCTGCTCGCCAGCGCGCTGGCCTTGCTGTCCCTGCCGGTCATGGCCGACTCTGCGCACCCGAAAATAGGTTTTTCCATTGATGACCTGCGCCTGGAACGCTGGTCACGCGACCGTGATTACTTCGTTGCTGCGGCGGAAAAGCTGGACGCCAAGGTCTTCGTGCAATCGGCGGATGCCAATGAACAGAAACAGATCTCGCAGATAGAAAACCTCATCTCTCGCGGCGTCGATGTGATCGTCATCGTGCCGTTCAACGCCACCGTGCTCACCAACGCCGTTGCCGAAGCCAAAAAGGCCGGGATCAAGGTGGTGTCGTATGACCGGCTGATCCTCAATGCCGATATCGATGCGTACATCTCCTTCGATAACGAAAAGGTCGGCGAGATGCAGGCCAACGGCGTGCTGAAAGCAGCGCCCAAGGGCAATTACTTCCTGCTCGGCGGCGCGCCCACCGATAACAACGCCAAGATTCTGCGCGAAGGCCAGATGAAAGCGCTGCAACCGGCTATCGACAGAGGTGACATCAAGATCGTCGGCCAGCAGTGGGTAAAGGAGTGGAACCCTACCGAAGCCCTGAGCATTGTTGAAAATGCCCTGACCCGCAATAACAACAAGATTGACGGCATCGTCGCCTCCAACGACGCCACTGCCGGCGGCGCGATTCAGGCCCTCGCCGCACAGAAACTGGCCGGCAAAGTCCCTATCTCGGGCCAGGATGCGGACCTCGCGGCGGTCAAGCGGGTCATCGATGGCACGCAGACCATGACCGTCTACAAGCCGCTGAAACTGATTGCCACGGAAGCCGCCAAGCTCTCCGTGCAACTGGTGCGCAACGATGAGAAACCGAAGTTTGACTCGCAGTCGGACAATGGCATGAAGAAAGTCGACACCATGCTGCTGACCCCGACCTTGCTGACCAAGGACAACATCGACCTGCTGGAGAAAGACGGGTTCTACACCAAGGCGCAGATTGACGGGCAATGAGCCTCGATCGTTGATACGTCGCTGAAAGCCAGAGCACGACCCTGCAGTTAGGCAGGGTCGCCGCTCAGGCCAAGCCATCACACCTTCGTAGAGCCCTGCGCCATGTCTGACTACCTGTTGCAAATGAACGGCATCGTCAAATCCTTCGGCGGTGTAAAAGCGCTCAACGGCATTGATATAACAGTGAAGCCCGGCGAATGCGTCGGCCTGTGCGGCGAGAACGGCGCGGGCAAGTCGACATTGATGAAAGTCCTGTCGGCGGTCTATCCCCACGGCACCTGGGAGGGCGAGATCCTGTGGGACGGCCAACCGCTCAAGGCACAATCGATCAGCGAAACGGAAGCGGCCGGGATCGTCATCATCCATCAGGAGCTGACGCTGGTCCCGGACCTGTCGGTGGCCGAAAACATCTTCATGGGTCACGAGCTGACGCTTCCCGGCGGGCGCATGAATTATCCGGCCATGATCCACCGCGCCGAGTCGCTGATGCGTGAGCTCAAAGTGCCTGACATGAACGTGGCGCTGCCAGTTTCCCAGTATGGCGGCGGCTACCAGCAACTGGTGGAAATCGCCAAGGCGCTGAACAAGAAGGCGCGCCTGCTGATTCTCGACGAGCCTTCCTCGGCCCTGACCCGTTCCGAAATCGAGGTTCTGCTGGACATCATTCGTGACCTGAAGGCCAAGGGGGTCGCGTGCGTGTACATCTCGCACAAACTCGATGAAGTGGCCGCCGTATGCGACACCATTTCAGTCATCCGCGACGGCAAACATATCGCAACCACCGCAATGGCGGACATGGACATTCCGAAGATCATCACCCAGATGGTCGGACGCGAAATGAGCAACCTCTATCCCACCGAGCCGCATGATGTCGGCGAGGTGATTTTCGAAGCGCGGCATATCACCTGCCATGACGTCGATAACCCCAGGCGCAAGCGGGTTGACGACGTGTCGTTTAGCCTCAGGCGCGGGGAGATCCTCGGCATCGCCGGGCTGGTGGGCGCGGGCCGCACCGAACTGGTATCCGCCCTGTTTGGCGCCTATCCGGGTCGATACAGCGGTGAAGTGTGGCTCGATGGCCAGATGATCGACACGCGCACGCCGCTCAAATCGATCCGCGCCGGCCTGTGCATGGTCCCCGAAGACCGCAAGCGCCAGGGCATCATTCCGGACCTGGGTGTCGGTCAGAACATCACCCTCGCGGTCCTCGACAGCTACTCGAACATGACCCGCATCGACGCTGAAGCCGAGCTGGGCAGTATCGACCGGGAAATCTCGCGCATGCACCTCAAGACGGCCAGCCCGTTTTTGCCGATCACCAGCCTGTCAGGCGGCAATCAGCAGAAAGCCGTGCTGGCGAAGATGCTGCTGACCCGCCCGCGCGTTCTGATTCTCGACGAGCCCACCCGCGGCGTCGATGTCGGTGCCAAGTACGAGATTTACAAGCTGATGGGTGCGCTGGCAGCCGAGGGTGTATCGATCATCATGGTGTCTTCGGAACTGGCCGAAGTGCTGGGCGTGTCCGACCGTGTACTGGTGATTGGCGAAGGCCAGTTACGCGGCGACTTCATCAACCATGAACTGACTCAGGAGCAGGTGCTCGCCGCTGCACTCAGCCACTCCGATGCCCCTCACAATAATGCCCGGAAGACTGCGTAGATGAACCAGGTCAAACAGTTCTTTACCCGCTACAAAATGCTCGCGCTGGTGATTGCCATTGCCGTTATCTGGCTGTTCTTCAGCTGGCAGACCGAGGGCGGCTTCCTCACCCCGCGCAACTTGTCCAACCTGCTGCGACAGATGTCCATTACCGGGATTCTGGCCTGCGGCATGGTGCTGGTGATCATCAGCGGTGAGATTGACCTGTCGGTGGGCTCATTGCTTGGCCTGCTCGGTGGCCTGGCGGCGATTCTGGATGTGGTTTACCACGTTCCGCTGCTGGCGAACCTGAGCGTGGTGGCCTTGTGCGGCCTGATGATCGGCCTCGCCAATGGCTACATGACTGCCTACCTGCGGATCCCCTCGTTCATTGTCGGGCTGGGTGGCATGCTTGCGTTTCGTGGCGTCCTGCTGGGGATCACCGGCGGCACGACCATCGCCCCGGTGTCGCCGTCGCTGGTCTATATCGGCCAGGGCTATCTGCCGCACGCGGTCGGCACCGGGCTCGGCATTCTGTTGCTCGCATTGACGCTGTTCCTGACCTGGAAACAGCGGCGCAACAGAGCGCTGCATGGGCTGGCGGCACATTCGCTGATTCGTGATGTGTTACGTGTATTGCTGATCGGCGCCGTGCTGGGCGGCTTTGTCTATGTGCTCAACAGCTACGACGGAATCCCCGTTCCGGTATTGCTGTTGCTGGTCCTGCTCGGTGTGTTCAGTTATGTCACCAGCCAGACGGTTTTCGGACGGCGCGTCTATGCGGTGGGCAGCAACATGGAAGCCACGCGGTTATCCGGCATCAACGTACAGGCCGTAAAACTGTGGATCTTCGGCATCATGGGCGTCATGTGTGCCTTCGCCGGGCTGGTCAATACCGCACGCCTGGCTGCAGGCTCGCCCTCGGCCGGCAACATGGGCGAACTGGACGCCATTGCCGCCTGTTTTATCGGCGGCACGTCCATGCGCGGCGGCTCGGGCACTGTCTACGGTGCCCTGCTTGGCGCGCTGGTCATCACCAGTCTCGATAACGGCATGTCCATGCTCGACGTCGACAGTTACTGGCAGATGATCGTCAAGGGCGGCATCCTCGTGCTGGCGGTGTGGGTGGACGTGAGCACACGGGCCGGACGGCGGTGATTCGCAGAAGTCAGAGGTTGTGCTGACCACTTTATTCTGGAGTTGCCGGTCTCGACAGGTCCCACAGGTTAATCGAGATACCGGGAACCACAGCGTGCGTTCCGGCCACTCACCGTCGATATGGTTTTCTACGGATACTGGCAATGAACTCATCCTCCACTCTGCAAAAGCTGCTTGATAGGCGTGGTCAGGCGGCCAACGGAAATTCTGCGACACAGGCCGTACAGTGGCAGGAAGGAATGAACCTCACGCTGCATGTGAACGGCGATAGCCTCACGATGTTGGCCGAGATCATCGATCTGCGTGCCGACCCTCAGGACGACATCCTCTTGCGCAAGCTGCTTGCCCATGCTTTTCCGGGCCTGCGGCTACGACGCGGCGCGTTGACCATCAACCCGGACGAGAACACGTTGGTGTATTCCTACGAGCATGACTTTCTCGCACTGGACAAGACCCGATTCGAAAATCTGCTGGCTAACTTTGCCGAAACAACGCAGGAGTTGCGTAACACCGCGCAGCGCCTGCGTTACCGCTGAGGACAGAGCCCATGTTGAACAAGCCGACGTTGAACGGGATTGCCCCTACCGCACAAGCCGCTGCTTCCCATGCCGTCGAGGGCCCCACAAGCCCCACGCCAATGCGACTGGATGCAGCGCAAGGTCAGCGACCACTGCCACCGATGGACGCGCCATCGTCGTTACGCCTACGAGCGTCCGGCACATCGTCAGGTGGAGAACCGCAGGCGGCTCAGGAAAACTCAGGCAGCGCGGCTGCAGACAACAACGGAGCTGCACGCGCTCGGCGAGAGCCGGGGATTGATCCAGTCAGGCTTTTTGTGAAACTGATGGTAGGAACCCTTGCGCTCTCGACAGGATGTCGATTGACAAGGCATCCGGATGATTTTGCAAAAGATCCTGGAGGCAGTATATGGGCGGCCATGAGTTTAAAGCATCGCTCTTCTCAGAACGATCTGGATCAGGGAAACAGAACGGTTCTGGAGCGTTACGGCGCCTACATTCCCAAAGACAGTAACTGTTTCAAAGCAAAGGCAGACGTCACTCACGACATTCCCCCTGGCGTCGCAGGTCAGTGGAACGTTAAAACCCGTCAGGTGAAGCTGAACCCCAACATTGCACTTGAAAGTCACCCGGCCGAGATCGCAGGGCACGAGTTCATACACTGTTACACCCACCCGGAGTTCAGGGGTCGTCACATTGATCATCGGCACTGGAAAGCCTTGAACGAAGGCCTGACCACTCATCTGACGGAAAAACTACCCACGCCGAAACGCCTCTTGCCTATCCCTCTGGCCAAAGACCCCTATCACGGTTTCAAACTGGCCACAGGAGACTCATGGCCCGCTGCGGCGAAACGTATTGAAGGTGCTGTCGGCGAAGATACGCTGCTGAAAGCGTTCTTCGGCGGCGACGATGACGCCATCAGTGAAGTCGCCAAAGCCGCTGCCCAGATCTATCCCCGGCTTGCGTCAAGCCGCACCGAGCAGGAGTTGTACAGAGCCGGAATGATGCGCGGCTCGCAGCAATTGGCTGAGTGTTATGCAGGTGCCTTGCTCGCCAGCGGCCAGCCTTTGCCCGAGAGCTGGTCACGCAATATGCTCCCGGTGTTCAGTTTCTCGGACATGCAACCCGAGCAGGCGAAAAAGGCGCAATTACAAGCAGAGCAGAGCCAGGAGCGAATGGGCATCATATTTGATGCGGCATTTTTCTCACCAGACCTGAAGACCCAACGACAGGCATTGGGCATGCTGCGCGAAGATCTACTGATGCACTGGGAAAACGTTGTGCCCGATAAAGGCTGACCCATCGAAGCCCTCGCTTTAAAGGCTACCGGGAAGGAAAGGTGCTCAAGCCTGCCTGGCCGCTACCGCTTCCACTTCGATCAGCGCACCGGGCAACGGCAGCGCCACTACCTGCAAAGCGGTGCGCGCAGGTTTCAAGGGTTGCTCGGGGGTGCCGAAAAACTGCGTGTAACCGGCCTGCAGGCCTGCAAAGTCAAGCTTTCCGCCGGTTTCCTCGGCCCCCACCAGAAACACCCGCAACTGCACGATATCGCCCAGATCAAGGTCCTGTTGCCGGAGGATATTGCGCAGTTTGTTGAACACCGAAACAGTCTGGACCTCAGTATTCCCGTATGCGGCAGGCGTACCCGCCGCGGCGTGTGGGTCAGCGAGGTCAGGCAGGGTGCCGCTGATGAACACCAGGCTGGCCGAGGCAGGCACGGTCACGGTTTGCGAGATTGGAAAATCGCCGACGCTGGTACGTTGAATGCTGTCGCTCATGGTGTCACTCCTCAATGGATGTTGATGCTGCAATAAAGGCTCAGGACGCCGTGAGGGCCGCCGTCTGTCGTTGCTGGATAACCCGCTCGGCCAGTTGCCCGACCACATGGCGCGCCGAATTGGCGGCTGATTCCTGCCAGATACCCACGCCGCTCTGCACCAGCCCGTCGCCAGCGAAGTAAACCCGGCCATGAGGTTCATCCAGCAAGGCGCTGGCGTCGGCCGGGAAATGTTCGCGTTGCAGCCACGGGCCTTCGCTGTAAGGAATCTGCTCCCAGGACACGGCCAAGGGGTTACGCAAGTGATACGAGTAACCGGGATGCAGCAGTTCGACCGCCTCTCTGGAGGCTGCGTATTGCGCCTCGAACGGTTTCGCGCCGAACACGTCGGCACCCTCCCCGGTCACGTAACCGGCGACGAGCAGGCCATCGCGGGTGTTCAAGTCATTGCTCGGGTACCACAGCAGGCGCGCCGGATGGTCGATCCAGGACAACCCGCCATAGGTGCGGTAATCGGTTTCCCAGAAGCGCGGGGATTGCCACGCCACCTTGGTCGCCTGATCGTTGCGGGTGCTCAGCAAAGCAGCCTTTACCGGATTACTGAAGTCGGTATCCAGCCTGGCCAGCAACGGCAACGGCAGGGTCGACACCAGATAATCGGCGCGTACTACCTGTTCACGGCCACTGTGTCTGTCGTGATAGGTGACCGCCACACCGTCTTCCAGTTGACGAATCTGGCGCACCTGCGCGCCCAGTTGCACCTGTTCGGTGAGGCGCTGGTAAAAGGCGTCGGTGATGCGGTCCATACCGCCGACCGGCTGAAACATGGTCGCCGAGAACTCGGGAAACTCAGTGTGCAGCAGCGCGCCCCACAGCTCGGGATGCAGCAGGCGCTCCAGCCCTACCGGCTGCGCACTGGTCGGCAATGCCCCCGGATGCGAGAGCGACTCCTGATGTCCGGAACGCAGGCTGCCCTCATAAGCCAGTTCCTGCGAGAGGTCGCCATACACCTGCAAAAACGCTAACAGGCGCTGACGCTCTTCGCCGCTCAACACATCGTCCAGAGCATCGCGCTGCACCGCCGTGGCCAGTAGACCCGAGAGGTGGCCGCGGGCGTCGTTGATAGCCTGGCCGACAGTGAACGCGGGCTGTTGCAGGTCCGGGCGGACCTGAGCGCCATGGCTGCTGTTGACCAGCACTTCAAGCGGCACCCCCAGCTCGCTGCAATAGTCGAGCAGCGTGCGGTGCTGGCTGGGAATCCGCGCTGGCCCGGCATTGAAATACAGCCCGGGATCAAAGCCCACGGTCTGCGTGCGACCGTCCTTGTAGTCCACCTGATCGCCGCTGCGCAACGTCCAGTTGCGGCCGCCCACTCGATCACGGGCCTCCAGCACTTGCACGGTAAACCCTGCCCGCGTCAATTCCAGCGCAGTCACCAGCCCGGCGATTCCGGCACCCAGCACCAGTACGCGAGTGCCCTGCCCCAGCCCGCTTCCGAGTTTCAGAGGTTTTGGCCGCCGGTGTGATGAAGGCCCCAGCCCCAGTACCGCAAGCGCGTCCTTGACGGCTTTTTCGCCACCTACCGCAGCAATGCTGGAAAGTGCTTCACGTCGTGTCAGTCCCATGTCATTTGCTCCCTTGAAGTCCTCAATCCGGTAAGCCGGGCGGGTTGATCAGCGACTTGTCGACGCGCTCCACATCCAGGCCCCAGCGCTGCAACACCTGCTCGTACTGCCCGCCGGCAATCGCGCCTTCAAGGGCGGTATGAATCGGTTTGACCAGACCGTTGTCCTTGCGCGTGGTGACTGCGATATCAGCCTGCAATGGCCAGCCGCCGTTAACCGTGCCGACCCGCTTGATGCCTCCGGTGATGGCGGCCGAGTAGGCATACACCGAATTGGGCCCGAACAGCGCATCACTGCGCCCCGACTGAATGGCAAGCTGCGCAGCCGCCTGATCATCGAAATACTGCAACAGCGCAGGCTTGATACCTGCCTTTTCGTTAGCCTCGTTCCACGCCAACAGGACCTTTTCCTGATTGGTGCCGGAGCCGACGATGATCTTCAGCCCCGCGATGTCCGACGCCTGTTTTATCTCGCTGATTTTGCTGTTGGTCTTGACATAGAAGCCCAGGACATCCTGGCGGTAGGTGGCGAAATCGAAGCGTTTCTTTCGCGCTTCGGTCACAGTGACGTTACTGATGACTGCGTCGTATTTGCCCGAACTGACGCCCAGCGGCCAGTCCTCCCAACTGGTCTGCACCACGTTCAATTGCAGGCCCAGGCTGTCCGCCACCAGTTGCGCGGTGTCGGCCTCGCTGCCGATGGTGGTCTTGTCATCATTGGCCAGCAGTGCCAGGGGCGGCCCCGCCACACCGGAGACGGCCACGGTGAACTTGCCTGGCTGGGCAAACTTGAAGCCCGTCGGGATCTGCGCAATGGCCGCTTCGTTACGCGGTACATGAATGCGTTGCCGGTCAGGACTGAGGTCGACCGGTTGCGCGGTGGAAGCAAAAGCACTTTGCGCCACGCTGACGGCTATCGTCAGCAGGGCTACGCGGGCGGTATTCACTAGCATCAGCAATCACTCCTTGAAAGCGGGAAATTCACAGCACCTTGCCGAGAAAGGCAGCGGTGCGAGGGTGTCGGGGATGGTGGAAAACCTGTTCCGGCGGCCCTTGCTCAATCAACTGGCCATCGCACAGAAACACCACGTGATCCGCCACTTCCCGGGCAAAACCGATCTCGTGGGTCACTACCACCAGCGTGACACCCAGTTGCGTGAGCCCTTTGATGACATCCAGCACCTCGCCGACCAGCTCGGGGTCGAGGGCTGAGGTAGGTTCATCAAACAGCAGCACCTTGGGGTCCAGCGCCAACGCACGGGCAATGGCGACGCGCTGTTGCTGGCCCCCGGAAAGCTGGCGTGGGTAAGCGTCCACCTTGTCTGCCAGGCCAACCCTGGCCAGCAATTCACCTGCTCTTGCCTGCGCCTCGGCCTTGCTCCAGCGTTTATGGGCCAATGGTGCTTCAGCAATGTTTTCCCAGGCGGTGAGGTGCGGGAACAGGTTGAAATTCTGAAACACGAAGCCGACTTCGATGCGCCGCTTGAGGATTTCACGCTCTTTGAGCTCATAGAGCAGATCACCCTTGCGCCGATAACCAACGTAGTCGCCGTCGATGGTGATGTAACCGCTGTCGATCTTTTCCAGGTGGTTGATGGTGCGCAACAGCGTGGACTTGCCCGAGCCGGACGGCCCGAGAATCACCGTGACCTTGCCCGGTTCAATGCTCAGGTCAATGTCCTTGAGCACCTGCTGGCTGCCAAAGCGTTTGCCCACGCCCTGGATCTGAATGCGCCCTGCGCGCACGGGTGCAGAGGCTTCACTCATAATGCTTCTCCTTCAACCAGCCGCGCACTCGCTGCAAGGGCGTGGGCGGCAAAACACGCGCCGTGCCACGAGCAAAGTGTCGCTCGACGTAGTACTGCGCGCTGGTCAACAGCGTGGTGATGATCAGGTACCAGACAGTGGCAACAATCAGCAGCGGAATCACCGCCTGGGTACGGTTGTAGATGACCTGCACGGTGTAAAACAGCTCTGGCAAGGCCAGCACATAAACAATGGAAGTGCCTTTGACCAGGCCGATGATTTCGTTGAAGCCCGAAGGCAGGATCGAGCGCAGTGCCTGGGGCAGAATGATGCGGAAAACCCGACGCGAAGCCGGCAAGCCAAGGGCTGCAGCGGCTTCATGCTGGCCAGCATCGACACCGATCAGCCCGCCACGAATGATTTCTGCGGTATACGCCGCCTGCATCAGGCTCAAGCCCAGGACCGCCACGGTGAATTGACTGAGCACGTCGACCGTCGACCATTCGGCGAAGACCAGATCGGTAAACGGCACACCCAGTACGATGTGGTCGTACAGGTAGGCGAAGTTGTAGAGAATGATCAACACCAGCAGCGCCGGCATCGAGCGGAAAAACCAGATGTAGCCCCAGGCCAGCGCCGCCAGCAGCGGTGAGCCCGACAGGCGTGCCAGCGCCAGCGCCGTGCCGAGAATGATGCTGAACACGGTGCTGAGCAGTGTCAGCAGCAACGTCTGGGCCAGGCCGCGCAGCACTGACGGCGAGAAGAACCATTGCCCGAACACGCCCCACTCCCAGCGCGGATTGGTCGCCAGCGAATGCACGATGGCGACCAGCACCAGTGCAGCGAATATTGACCCCACCCAGCGACCGGGATGCCGGGCGGGTACTACTTGCAACGCCTTGATCGGTGGTTGTGCTACCCGGCTCTGGCGCAGCGGGTAACGGCTGGTCTCGTCGATGAAGTCATAGGGTTTGGCGACAGTGGGCATGCTTGTTCCTCGCACTCAATGGGGGTTTTCAGGTGCTGGCCTTAGAAGGCGTAAGTCAGCCGGGTGTAGTAGTAACCGCCGGTAAAACCGTAGGGCGAATAGGTGCCGTAACTGCTGACCATGGTGCTGCTGGGAACCCCCTGTTTCTTTGGATAGATGTCGAACAGGTTCTTTGCGCCGATGGCAACGTTGAGGTTTTTGCTGAGGTTGTAGCCGAGGTCCAGATCGGTGATCCACTTGGCGCTGTACACCCGATCCAGATCGCGATTGGCTGAGGAATTGACCTCTTTGTAGGAACCGTAACGGGTCAGCGCCAGGTTCAGGTTGAAGCGCTCGATGCTCCAGTCGCCGCCTAGAATCAGTTTGGTATGCGGCTGCACGCCAGTAATCAGATTGCGGGCCTCGCGGTCCATCAGCTCATAGGAAGTACCGAGGATCGAGGTGGATTCCTTGTAGCTGAGGATCTTTGTCTGATTCCAGTTGAACGCCGCTGTCCACTTCACTGACCCGTACTGCCCAAGGTCCTGGCGGTAGTTGCTGACCAGATCCAGCCCCTTGGTGCGGGTGTCGGCACCGTTGATGAAATACTGGCCGCCCGACGTCGAATCGATGCCGTTGTTGAGCAGCACCTGAGTGACTTCATCACCCAGCAGGGTGCCGGTCAGGGTGATGCGGTCACGCAGATTGATCACGTAGGCATCGGCGGTCAGGGTCAACTGATCGGTAGGCGTCAGGGTGAAACCGAGGCTGAAATTGGTGGAGCGCTCCGGCTTGAGGTCCTCGGCACCCAACGCTCTGGCGGCACCCGAGCCGGTCGGCAATACGCCGTAATTGATCGACTGATACACGCCGTCCACCACGCCGTAAGTGGTCGAACGTGCACTGAACCGACTGTTGGCCAGGGATGGCGCACGAAGGCCATTGCTGACGGTGGCGCGAACGGCGAACTGCGGGGTGAAGTCGTAGCGTGTGGTCAGCTTGCCGCTGCGGGTCGCGCCCACACCTTGGTTGTAATGTTCATAGCGCAGTGCGCTGCCGACATACCAGTCAGGCACAGGGTTGAAGCCTACGTCGACATAACTGGCGACACTGTTGCGCGAGGCGCTGCTTTCTTCATCCGGCGAAATACCGTTGGTGACCTGCGCACCTGACGATGCACAGTTGCCCGGTGCAATGCAGTAACCGCCGTTGGCATAGGATTCATAGTCGCCCGCCTGCACCTCATACGTGTCGCGTCGATGTTCAAGGCCGTAGGACACGTCGAGGGGCTTTTGCAGGCCGATGTCAAAGCCGCGCTTGAAGTCCAGATTGGTGGTCAGCTCGGTGGAAATCCACGCTCCTGATGTGAAGCTGTTGGGCGTGGCCTCACCCAGCGACGGGTTCTGGTTATGCGTGGTGCCCTGCTCCGCCTCGTTGCGCCCGTAAGTGCTGGACAGATCCCAGTCCCATTCACCAAGCGTGCCTTTGCCACCAAACGCAGCCTGAAAATCGTCTTCGTCGATGTACCAGGTCGGTGTGTATCCGGCAGGATAACCATTGGGCCCGGTGGTGATCGTGTTGGTGATGGTCGGCAGGCGAAAATTCTGCCCCTGCTCGGCCTTGCGACGCGAATAGGTGGTGAAGGAATACAGACTGAAACTGTCATCGATCGGCAGCTCGGCGTTGTAACCCAGGGTCAGCAGATTGGTTTTCGGCGTGCCGTAACCGCCATACGTGGACTTGCCCGCCAGGTCGTAGGCTTGTTCGTAGCTGTAGCCATTGGCGCTGGCCTTGTTGTCGTCATTCTGGCTGCGGGCATCCAGCGCCAGTTGCACGATACCGCCGTCGCCAATCTCGAAGCCTTTATTGAGGCTTTGCTGCACGGTCTGCTTCTTGCCGTCATAACCGAGCCCGGCGTTGGTCACCGAGGTGCCGCTGGTGTCGGCCTTGAGGATGACGTTAATCACCCCGGCAATGGCATCGGAGCCATATTGAGCCGCGGCACCGTCACGCAGCACTTCTACATGATCAATGGCGCTGATCGAGATCAGATCGAGGTCTGCCGGCGCAGCGCCGGTGTTGATGCCGTTGATATTAAGAGTCGCGCTGGTATGGCGGCGTTTGCCATTGACCAACACCAGCACCTCGGCGGCACTCAAACCACGCAAGTTGGGCGCACGGGCAATGCCGCTGGCGTCCCAACCGGTTTTTTCCGGCAGTGTCAGAGATGGGATGACCGCGCTCAATGCCTCCATCAGGCCGGGCTTGCCAGTACTCTGTAATTGTTTGGCACTGACCACATCGATCGGCACCGGGCTGCTGGTCACGGTGCGCTGCTCGGCACCGCGATTACCGGTGACCACCACGGTGGACAAGGTACGACGCTCATCCTCAGAGGTTTTTTCCTCGGCCTGAATCGTCCCTGACAGCAAAACGCTCCCTATCGCCAACGCCAGCGGGCAGTAGCCCAGCACGGCAGTCGAGGCTCGGGCACCGTGTAAAGCTTGCTTCATATTCACTCCAGACATGGCCGTCATTGAAGCCATGCATGCAAATCGCAAAGTCGGGCGTTCCTGCTGTCGTAGGGACAGCGCGGTACGCACGTTTCAGGCTGTGCAGGTAAAACCTGCGCGATGAGCTAGCGGTGGGGTGAGAAGCCGGTTGGCGGCAGAAGTGACGCGCAGCGCCTGTCAACAACAGGGCGAGAGGAATAAAGCCAGTGGCAGGATTGAACAGGCAACATACGTTGAACTCCCTTCCAACGATTCTGCTTGAGGGGAATGGTTTATCCCTCGGTCATGGCGCACTCGACGGCGGCCTGATGCGCAGAATCCTGATAACGATTGGTACCATCCGAGGTAAGGGGTAGGCTGTTGAAACCAAACATAACGGAATCAATTTCGAAAATATAATTCTATTTGGTCATAAGCTAATATTATTATTTTTGATTTATATTTATTTTATTATTCACAAATAGCATTTTCAGTTCTCAGGTGTCTGACTGACAGGGAGACCCGATTATCAGGCCGGGCTTCCCAAGGCTGCTTTACTTTGAGAGCAACAACTCAATCAGCTCATCCGCGCCTCTGGAAATACCCGCCTGCGCCGCCGACAAACGCCCGAAGGTCGAGCTTATGTCATAAACCTTTGGATATTGCCGAGTGACATAGGACTCCAGAAGCTGCGAAGTGGACGCATCGTAGATCTCGACGGCATAGCTGACGGACCCGGTAAACGTACCTTCACGGTCTCTGGAGGCCTGAACGAGGTTATATGACCCCATGCCGATATCGAATCGGGAGAATGTAGACAGCCCGGTAACAGTGGTCTCGGCCCCGGTCAGGGTGAGGCGAATGCGCATTGTCCCGCGTGAAGGTGTGTCGGTGAACCGGAAATGCTTGCCCAGGGCTTCAGAGAACCTGACTGTCATGTCGTTGGCCAGGACGGTCTTTTCGTTGCGCTCCAGGTCCGAAAATTGCGCATCAGCTCCCGAGTAGATCACCACGGGTTCAAGCATTACTTTATCGTATTGGTTCCAGTTGACTGACGTCGAGTACTTGAAGGGAATACGACCCGAGCTGTCCTGTTTGTTGGGCCGCATTTCAAGTGATGACTCGATTCCTGAATACGGCGACGGCTCGTGACTGGCACACCCCGTGACCAGAAAAACCAATAACAACAGCCCGGCCAACTTCATGTTTTTAACGTAGTGCATGCAGAACTCTCCAGCGTGATCAGGTTATTGAAATTCAAGCACTCACCGTCAATCCCCGAGCCCGACTACTATCAGGCACGCACCGTCACGGGCAGTACCTATGAAGGGCACTGGTAATATCCCGGGACTGTTTATCCAGAAGCACGTTTTCCAGAGACACTGTATCTCGGAGCACTCTCTTGCCTGATGCAGGGCCATCCATGATCGCGACGTACCGCGTTGCACGGCATTTAATCGATCATCATCAGACTGCTCTGCGAGGCGCTGCCGGACTGTTCTGGATATGTGTCAGTCTGCAATGAACTGCGAGACCACCAAAGCTGTACCGACGTGTATAGTTTTAAACCGTTGGCGATGGGTCGTCAACCTAAAATGTACACATCGGTATGCTTTTGAAGAGTTCACTATTCGCATCAAGCGGGCTGAACCCGTCAGACCCTTGAACGGCAATCATTCCAGATTCCGCGAATCAGATCCTTGAGTAACAGTGCCTCGCTCCAGCGATCTGAAATTTCGCGCCCGTCACTCCCTGTGATTGCATACGGGGGTGGGCCCAGCTCGCACGTGAAAGACAGGCTGGCTGGTTTATTCGGTCGAGCCAGCCAATCTTCAATACCGTAACGCCACCAGGCTCAAAACCGCTCAAGCCAGGGGCGGTGTTGTGCAAAGCTCAACGGCACCTGCACTTGTTCACTATTGGCTATACGGCCGTGAAAGCCCCAACTATGGCGCAAGATGCTGTGAATGTGCTCGTCGTCCTCGGCCGTCGCCGACTCGGGCAACTCCCGACCTACCACGTAGTGGGACAAATCAGCCAATAGTTTAAGGTCCGGCATCTGCGCCAGCACGTCGAGGGTAAACAACAGATCACTGGTAAGGCGGTAACGGTGAGTTTCCAGCAGAACCGGAAAGTCCACCTGCTCGGCCAGACGCTGCCAACCCTCGATCAACGTAATCGCCTGGGCCAGCGTCCGCGGACGTGCATCGGCCTGCAGAGTCAGGTGATGACAACCGTAGCGGCAAGCAACTTCAAGCGCCCTGTCCAGATCGGCCACTGTCTGTGGGAATAGCTGACCTTCAATCTGTAAGCCACGGGCCTCTGCGGCGGCATGCAGCCGCATGACATCGGGGGCATGCCAGTAATGGTCGGTGATCCCGTCAAAGCCAGCGGCGGCAATTCTGTCCAGTTGCGCCTCGATGGGAAGGTCACACTGGCCACGATGGTCCTGCATGGCCCATAGCGACTGAAATACCAGAAATGTGTCCATGTCAGAGCCTCAGCAGTTGTTTGAGCGAACACTCGGAGTCGTTGAGCATGGTGACGCTCAGCGGAATTCGGGCAACGATCAGGCGCTCACACAGCTTGATATCTTTGGCAACGCTGTTGCCCAGCGCCAGGCCACAGGCACCCTGCAGTCGTTGTTGCGCATCCAGGTAGAACAGCAACCGCCCACCGCAGGCCAATGCGCGGCTGGCTGAAGGCAGGGGCTGCGTGATTACACCGACTGTCTGCACGCTCCAGTCGTACTGATCGGACCAGAAGCCGGGCACCTCCTGGAACGGAAGATCGTACCCCAGCATATTCAATGCGCTGTGGCGCCCCTGCGCTTCGGCGTTGCGCCAGGTCTCCTGCCGCTGGTACACCCCCTCGGGGTGCAGGCGATACTCACACACATCACCGGCGGCGAAGATGTCCGGGCAGCTGGTGCGCAGTCGATCGTCGACACGAATCCCTTGCCCTACGGCAAGGCCAGCCGCTACTGCAAGCTCAATGTTCGGCTGCATGCCAACGCCGACAACCACTGCGTCACAAGGCACACTCCGGCCGTCGACCAGCAGCACTGACTCGGCGCGCTCATTGCCTTGCACGCCTTCAAGCACGACATTGAGTTGTACATCGACGCCGTGCTGCCGATGCAAATCCAGCAATGCCCGGGACACTTCTTCAGGCAAGACGCGCCCGGCCAGACGAGGGCCTGCTTCGAGCAACGTCACCTGGCAGCCTAGAGCCCGCGCCGTCGCCGCAACTTCAAGGCCAATGAACCCGGCACCGATGATCACCAGGCGTGAACCGTGGATCAAGGCACCCCGCAACGCCAATGCTTCATCGTGGGTGCGCAGGTAGAAAACATTGCTCAGGTGCCTGGGGATCTGTGCCAGGCAACGCGCCCTGCCCCCGGTCGCCAACAGCAATCGGCTGTAAGGCAACTCATCGCCGTCAGCCAACTGCAGGCGATGACCCTGCGGGTCGAGGCTCTTTACCGGATTGTCGGTCAGATGCTCGATACCCAGCTCAGTGAGGCGCGTGTCCGCACACAGACTGCAACCGGCCAGGTCCACGGAGCCTCGCAGCACGCCCTTGGACAAAGGTGGACGCTCATACGGCACGTGCGGCTCGGCGCCGATCAGTATCAGTCGGCCGGCGTAACCCTGATCGCGCAAGGTCAGCGCTGCACGGCCACCTGCATGACCCGCGCCAACGATAATCAATGGAGCATTCATGGCATGCACTCCTGATTTTCAGTCACTGACCGCAAGCAAAACCCGCCCGGCTTCGACCCGTACGGCAAAGGTCTTGAGATTGACGCACACGGGTGCTCCCAGGGCTTTGCCATTGCGATAGTCGAAGCGGCCGTTATGTTTAGGGCATTCGATGACGTGATCTATTACCAGCCCGTCGGCGAGGTGAATCTTTTCGTGGGTGCACAGGCCCGCCGTGGCGAAAAATTCGTTGACGGCGGAACGGTATACGGCATAGGTATGCGGGCCGTGATCGAAGCGAATGACGTCTTCTTCATCAATTTCGCCCACGGCGCATACATCAATCCATTGATTGTTCATGGTTTTTCTCTCTCGTTCGGGAACAACCGGAAAGTGTCAGCCGGAGGTCGCTTCAGGCTGGGGACGTGCGGCGGTGGCAGGCACTGAAGCATGTGACACCTGGCGCTTGATGAAGTAGGTCGGGTCGCGGCGCTGCCTCAGAAGGGTTGGAATAATTTCCTTGAAGGCTTCGCCGAGGCTGGCATAAGGCGGCGGACAGTCGTGGCGGATCTCTTCATGAAGTTGCGCCAACGCGTGATACGGCACCATCGGGTACATATGATGCTCAAGGTGGTAGTTCATGTTCATGTACAGAAAGCGCAGCACGCGGTTCATGTAGATAGTGCGGCAGTTGCTGCGATGATCGAGCACGTCTTCAGCCAGCCCCACATGTTGAGTAAGGCCGAACAGGTAAGACAGCCAGCCGCCATAAAGCATGGGCAAACCGACGTACATGAGGGGTAACCAGCTTTGCAGACACAGTGCCGCAGCAACCACTCCGGCATAAATGGCGAGCCAGATACGCGCGGCCAGAAACACTCTGGGCCATTCGGACACCGGGATGAAATCCTTCTCTTGCTCGCTCATGTGCGCAAAAGCATGTCGGCACACGCCGCCCATTGTTTTGATCAGCAAGGGAATCTGAAACAGGCTCAGGAACATCATCACAAGGCTCGGCGGCCGTGGCTCGACAATTTCCGGGTCGCGACCTACCACGATAGTGTCGGTATGATGCCGCGCATGGCTCCAGCGCCATACATGTGGCTCGAACATGCACATGAAACTGGCCACCTGGTACAACCCGTCATTCATCCACCGGGTCTTGAACGCGGTGCCGTGGCCAGTCTCGTGCCAGCGCGGGTTGGAGGCTGTGGCGTAAAGAACGCCGTAAGCCAGGAAGAACGGCACACATGCCCAGGAACCCCAGAACCAGTAGCCGCCAAAACCGCTGACCAGCAGCGCCAGCAACCAAATGGCAGTGTCGAGCAAGGCCGGGCCGTCGCGGCGCTGCATCAATTGTTTCATGCGTTTACGAGAGATGGGCGACTGGTACCACTCGGCAGATACCAGGCCTTTTTCCGCTGCACGGGCAGCTTCGGGGCCGGTCAGGCTATAGTCGCGCTGACAGGCTGCAGTGTCTTGAGGCATTGTTATTATTCTCCGCAAGTGTGAGGTTTCAGGAACTTTGCGTAAGAAAATATAGAGAGCACCCACCCCCCTCTCAAGGCCTTGAATACATTCACTATCAAGCTATCATCGAGCATCTGCGGTGCTTGATAGTTTTCTATCAAGCCGCTTCAAGGGCATGTCATGAATAACAATAAGCGCCCCACCATCGCGACTGTTGCCGCGCAGGCAGGCTTGAGTGTCGCGACTGTCGATCGCGTGCTCAACGCCCGCGCTCCGGTAAACCCCGCTACCGCCGAGCAGGTGCTGAAGGCCGCGGAAGCAGTGGGTTATTTCGCCGCACGGCTGATTGCGCAGCGCATTGTCGAGCAACGTCCCACTTACCGTTTCGGCATTCTGTTGCTGAACACCGCCCAGGCGTTCTATGCCAACCTCGCTCAGGCCATTGGCCAGGCCGCGCAACGTCGTATCGGGGCCAATCTGACCTGCCAGTTCGAATACGTGACTGATCGCAGCCCGGCCGCCATCGTTGCCCAACTCGAACAACTGGCAGTGCAATGTGACGGCCTTGCGGTGGTCAGCTTCGCCCACCCGCTGATCAACGCTGCTCTCGAACAGATTCGCCAGGCTGGCGTCCCGGCGATAGCGCTGCTTTCAGACATTCATGAGAAGGCCGATGAGCCTTACGTCGGTCAGGACAATTATCAGGTCGGACGCACCATGGGCTGGCTGCTGGCACGTACCTGCGGTGCTCGCAAAGGCAGCATCGGCATTCTGCTAGGCGGCCATCGCTTTCTCGGTCATCAGGCGCGGGTTGAAGGGCTACACAGTTACCTGGCAGAACATGCGCCGGGGTTACGTCCTCTGGTGCCGCTGATCAACCTCGACAACTGTGATATCACCGAAGAGGCGAGCCTGGAATTGCTGGGCAATCATGACGATCTGCGCGGGCTGTGCGTGGTGGGCGGTGGTGGCGACGGCATCATCAGTGCCCTCTCGCAACTGCCCAGACGTCCAGCGCTGTGCTGCATTTTGCAGGAGTCCACCGAACTGTCGCGCCTCGCACTCGCGAACGGGCTGGTTGACGTGGTGATCGACTCCCAGCCTCTTCAAATTGCCGAGGCACTGGTAAATCTGCTGATCGAGTTGCAGACCGTCAACAGCTTCGATCCGCTCAGGCACCGGGTGTATGTACCGCTACAGATCGTGACCTCGGAGAATACCGACGCCTGACCGGCGTCAGAGCCCTCGAAAATCGGCGGCGTTCAAGCCGAATCGACTCATTTTGTTGTACAGCCCGCCGCGGGAAACGTTCAGCTGTCGAGCCGCGAGGCGAATGTTGCCTCGGGTGCTTTCGAGCGCCGCAATAATCGCGTGCATTTCGTGGGTGCCAAGGTCATGGGCCGCCAAAGGCACTGGCAGCCGGCCCGGCACCGCGGGGCCGCTCCGCTGCCTGATTTCAAGGGGCAGATCGGCGGGCTGGACGAGCTCACCCGTGGCCAGATTGGTCGCGCGCTCAATGCTGTTTTCCAGCTCTCGCACGTTGCCCGGCCAGCTATAAGCCACCAGCAATTCCAGGGCTTGCGCAGAAAGCCCCAGCACTGACTTGCGCAATGAACGGGCACAACGATCAAGAAAATGTTGCGCCAGCAAGGCAATGTCTTCCCGACGCATACGCAGCGGCGGTACGCTCAGGTTGAGCACGTTGAGTCGGTAATACAGATCTTCACGAAAGGCGCCTTCGGCCACTGCCTGACTCAAGTTACGGTGAGTGGCGGCAATGATGCGTACATCCACTGGTCGCGAGCTTTTCGCCCCGACCCGGGTCACTTCGCCCTCTTGCAACACCCGTAACAGGCTGACCTGCGCGTCGAAGGACATGTCGCCGATCTCATCAAGAAAGATCGTGCCGCCATCGGCCAGTTCGAACTTGCCCGCCGACCCGCCTTTAGCCGAACCCGTGAATGCGCCCTCGACATGGCCGAACAGCTCGCTTTGCACCAGGTCCCGGGGAATCGCGCCACAGTTGACCGCTACAAAAGGCCCGCTATTGCGGTCACTCGCATTATGGATCGCCTGGGCGAACAACTCCTTGCCGGTGCCGCTTTCGCCAAGAATCAAGGTGGTGGAATCGCTGCGACTGGCGATCCGCCCAAAATGCACGGCATCTGCAATCGCCCGTGAACGGCCCTGAATGGTCTCGAACGTGTAACGGGCCTGAGTGCCGATAATTCGCCGGGTGATCTCCCGAATGCGCCGATTTTCTCGCAGCGACACCACGCGCCCGCCCTGCTCCAGTGGGCATACCGAAACCAGACAGGACAACTGGCTGAAATCATGCAGTTCAAAGGTGCAGTCCAGGTCCCGCAGCCCTTCACCGATACGCGCCAGAATCTGTTCGTTCAAATCACTGCGCCCCAGACGCTGGAACGGGCTGCCCAGCAAATCCAGGCCGACCCGAAAAAGCTGACGGGCATAGCGATTGAGCGCTTTTATACAGCCTCGTTCGTCCAGTACCACCAAACCTTCGTTGAGCACTTCGAGCACGGTTTGCTGTTCTTCCAGCAGCGCCTGCAAGGCCATTTGCCGCGAGACGGCCTCGGCCGCCGCCTGGACAGTGCCGAGCGTATGAAAATGGAACCAGCCAGGTTCTGCGGTCAGGGTCAGCATCGCCAGGGTCTTGCCTTGGGCATTGCGGATGGGCGCCGCAGCGCAATGCATTCGCCGCTGACGAAGGCCTGTACCGAAGTTTTCCTCTGCCAGTACATACACCAGGGAATCTTCAGCCAGGGCCAGCCCGGTGCAGTTGGTGCCCTGCACCGACTCCAGCAAG
The DNA here is from genome assembly GCF_001467335.1 of Pseudomonas sp. ICMP 10191. Classification (NCBI taxonomy): domain Bacteria; kingdom Pseudomonadati; phylum Pseudomonadota; class Gammaproteobacteria; order Pseudomonadales; family Pseudomonadaceae; genus Pseudomonas; species Pseudomonas sp. ICMP 10191. The sequence continues at coordinate 186,391 of NZ_LKGW01000168.1, read as the reverse complement.
CGCGTACCCACCGGAGTCAGATCCAGCCCGCAAAAATACAGTGTGGTGCCTTCAGCATCGGTGAGGTTGATGTGGCCTCTCGGGTTATAGGCAAGCAAGCCGCGCATCACTTGAGCTGCTGCGGCAATCAAAACCCGATTGGCCGCCAGAGTAGCCGCAAGGTGTTGAGGGTCGACAAACCGGTAGTCGCTGTCTTCAGGGTTCACGCCGCCTGCGATGCTGCGTCCCCAGGAATCCCAAATAACCTTCCTGACCGTCGCCGGGCGCTCGTCAACGCCACTCAGGCGCGCCCGCCAGGCCTGCTCCAGTTCGGGTATGGGACCGCTGTTGAGTGCCACAGTCCCCAATGCGGTGAGGTATCCGAGGTCTTGCACGCTGAAGGTCGCAGACTGTGAGGACATTGATGTATCCATGTTCATATATTCAACATGTCAGTATAGACATGTCATTAAAATGAACACTTTTTGACTGGAAATTTTTAATAAACTTTTAAAATCAATAGCTTAAGTTATGGCATAGCCTTTGCTCTCCCCCTTTTGCCCGGCGCGCTTACGGCCGGGAAATAATCGAACAACAATTAAAAAGGGTTATTTCATGAGCAAAAAAATTCTCCGCCTTGGTCTGATTGGCGCCGGTCGCATGGGCAGCTTCCACGGCCAGACCGCCGCCCACCATATTCCCGGTGCCTGCCTTGCGGCCATCGCCGACCCCACTCCGGGCCAGGCGTCGCGTCTGGCCGCAGAGTTAGGGGTAGATCGGGTTTACACCGACCCTCAGCAATTGCTGGACGACCCAGACCTGGATGGCGTGCTGATCGCTGCCCCCGCGCGCAGCCACGCAGAATTAGTCATCAGCGCGGCGCGGGCCGGCAAGGGCGTTTTTTGCGAGAAACCCATGGCGATCACTCTCGAGGAAGCCGACCGCGCTATCGCTGCGGCCGCCGATGCCGGCGTGCCCTTGCAAGTCGGTTTCAACCGTCGCTTCGCCAAAAGCTTTCGTACGGCTCATCTGAACGTGGTTGAGGGGCGTATAGGTAAACCGCAACTGTTGCGCTCGTTAACCCGAGATCCTGCGCTGAACAATCCGGCAGCCTCGCCGCAATGGGTGATCTTTCTTGAAACGCTGATTCATGACTTCGATACCCTGCGCTACCTGAATCCCGGCGCCGAGGCAGTCAGCGTGTTCGTCATGGCTGATGCGCTGATTGCACCGGATTACAAGAACAATGGGCTTCTGGACACAGCGGTGGTGATGATCCGTTTCGACAACGGTGCCATTGCCACCGCTGAAGCCAGCTTTCAGGCGGTCTACGGTTACGACGTCCGGGGCGAGGTCTTCGGCAGTGCCGGCATGTTGACTATGGGCAACGTCAGTGAATCTGATCTGACCCGTTATCTGGCCAATGGCATACAGGCCGACTCCCAACGACTGGACACCGACCTGCTGCGTGACGCCTACATCGCCGAACTCAATCATTTTGCCGACTGCCTGCGTACCGGGGCCACCCCCCTGGCCAGTGGCGAAGATGCCCGAGCGGCGCTGGCCATTGCCCGCGCCTGCATCGAGTCGTTCCAGCAAGGCCGGCCGGTAGCAGTATCACGAGGAGTCGACGCATGAGCTCCATACCGTTCACATTAGCGGTCAGCGCCGAGATGGTGTTCCTGGATTTACCCTTCACCGAGCGTGTCAGGCGTATTCACGAGCTGGGCTTCAGCGCCGAAATATGGAGCTGGGCCAATAAGGACATCGCAGCGCTGGCTGCCACAGGGGCGAATTTCACCTCCATGACCGGCTACACCCACGGCAATCTGACCGATGCCGACGCAATCCAGCACCTGCTGGACAGCGCACGCGAATCCCTCGCGGTTGCCGCCCGGCTCAATTGCCCGAGCCTGAACCTGCATGGCACGGGCCTTGACGACAAAGGTCTGCCCGTCAATCCGGTGGCTCATGTCAATGGACGCATGTGGCTGAGTGCCTGCAAAACGCTGGAAAAAATCGCTCGCCTTGGCGAAGAGGCCGACCGGGTATTCTTGCTGGAAAACCTGAATACCGAGGTCGACCACCCCGGCACCCCGTTCGCTCGCGCTGAAGACACATTGGCCCTGATCGAGGCCGTGGGCAGCCCGCACCTGAAAATGAACCTGGACCTTTATCACGCGCAAATCGGCGAAGGAAACCTGATCGAACTCATCCAGCGCTCAGGCAGCGCCATAGGAGAAATCCAGGTCGCCGACGTTCCCGGTCGCCAAGAGCCCGGTACAGGTGAAATTCATTATCCCGCCATTGCCAGAGCGTTGTTCGATATGGGCTACACGGGTGTCGTCGGGCTTGAAGGCTGGGCCAGTGGCAACAGCGAAGCAGCACTGGAACGCTTCAAAAAAGCCTTTACCCTGGCTTGAGGAACACCTTGGCAAGCTCTCGTGAAAAGCGCTGGAAACGTTCATGACAGGTCTTGGTGAACGTCACACATAACAACAAAAGGAAACGTCTCATGCCCTTCTGCAAACTGTTTATCGCCGTGCTGTTACTGGTTTCCAGCCAATGGGCTGCTGCGAGCTACCGAATTGGCGTCACGATCGCCAGAGTAGACGATAACTTCATGACCTATGTGCGCAGCGGTCTGGAAGAAGCTGCCAGAAAAGAGAATGTGCAGCTCCAGTTCGAGGACGCTCAAGGCGATGTCGTTCGCCAGATCAATCAGGTTCAGGGCTTTCTCAGCCAGAAAGTGGATGCGGTCATCGTCTTGCCGGTGGACACCGCCGCCACGGCAAATATGACCCGCGCAGCAGTCGAGGCAAAGATGCCACTTGTCTACGTTAACCGTCACCCGGATGAGCGCGTCTTGCCCAAGGGCGTTACCACCGTGGCGTCCAACGACACTGAGGCAGGACAATTGCAGATGCGCTATCTGGCAGAAAAGATGGGAGGCAAAGGTACTATCGCGCTCATCATGGGTGACCTTGCGCAGAACTCGACACACGACCGCAGCGAAGGCGTCAAACAGGTGCTCAAGGACTATCCGGGCATAACGATCGTCGAGCAGCAAACAGCGGAATGGCAACGTAACAAAGGTATGGACCTGACCAGTAACTGGCTACTGGCGGGCAGAACCTTTGATGCCATCGTGGCCAATAACGACGAGATGGCCATCGGCGCCGCCATGGCGTTACAACAGGCTGGCAAAGCGAAGGGGGAAGTTGCAATTGTAGGCATTGACGGCTTGCCTGATGGCTTGGCGGCAATCAAACGTGGAATGCTGGCAGCCTCGGTGTTTCAAGACCCGAAGGCCCAAGCGACCACAGCTCTGCAATCGGCCATAAAAATGATCAAAGGCGAGCCGGTCGACGCCGAGGTCTGGGTGCCCTTCCAACTCATTACACCGGAGCAGGTAGCGGTGTTCGAGCAACATTATAAATAGTAGTCGGGAAGGCGAGTATCGAATGGTGGGATGGACGCCCTGACCAGATGAGTTTCGAAGTTCAGAGGCAACGCATGGCATGGGCTACCAAGCCGGGTATCGACACTGGCGTAGAAGGTGTGCGCTGGGTACAGCGCTGCCAATAATGATACCGCCTGGGTGAACTATTAAAGCGCTGACTGCCGGGTTTCTTACCCGGCAGGATGGCTGCCCTGCCGGCGATTCAACCGACAGTGGCTTCCTTGCCGAAGTCTTCGTAGGTGCGCAGCGGGTGCCCAATAATGGCCTCCAGCCGGTCTACTGTTCCTTCGACTGCTTGAAGTGGCGACGGCAATATGGCTTCGGACGCCAAAACTGCTTCAGACAAGCAGAAGTACATCACAAGAAAGTAAACCCGGGATATTTACCGCAAAAACGAAAAAAGACGCCTAAGCGTCTTTTTTGTTAATCCCATATGCCTCTTGGGCATACATGGATTTAGATTTGGAGCGGGAAACGAGACTCGAACTCGCGACCCCGACCTTGGCAAGGTCGTGCTCTACCAACTGAGCTATTCCCGCATTGTCTTGATGACGGGCGCTATTCTAGCGATTCAGATAGCGGCGTCAAGCCTTTGATTCAAAAACTTATTTTTTTTCTGCAGTCGTCCTGAGGTGCGGCCACGCGGCTCTCAGGTATTGCACCATGGACCAGAGTGTCAGCCCCGCAGCAATGAGCAGCAGCGCATAGCCGAGAATCACCCACAGGGTGATGGCCGGCGGGTTGCCGAGCAGAATGACCAGCGCGAGCATCTGCGCCGCTGTCTTCCACTTGCCCATGTTGGAAACGGCAACCTGCGCACGCGCGCCGATTTCCGCCATCCATTCGCGGAGCGCAGAGATTACGATTTCACGGCCGATGATCACCGCTGCGGGCAGCGTCAGCCAAAGATTGGCATGCGCCTGAACCAGCAGCACCAATGCCACGGCCACCATCAGTTTGTCTGCTACTGGATCGAGAAAGGCGCCAAAGGGCGTGCTCTGTTCAAGACGGCGGGCCAGATACCCGTCGAGCCAGTCGGTCGCCGCAGCGAACGCAAAGACTGCACTGGCCGCCATGTAGCTCCAGTGGTAAGGCATGTAGAACAACAAAATGAAGATCGGAATCAGTAAAACGCGTAGTACGGTGATCAGATTAGGGATATTCATCGGCACAACTGGCTACGAGGTGAACGAGCATTCTACTCGCTGTGCAGGTTTGCATAAATCGACTCTGCCAGCTTTTTGCTGATTCCGGGTGCTTTTGCTATTTCATCGATGCTGGCACGGGACAATTCCTGCAATCCACCGAAATGTTTGAGCAGATCACGACGCCGGGTCGGCCCGACACCCGCGACGCCCTCGAGGGTCGATGTACGCCGGGTCTTGCCCCGGCGCGCACGGTGGCCGGTGATCGCGAAACGGTGCGCCTCGTCGCGAATCTGCTGAATAAGGTGCAGGGCCGGAGAGTCGCCGGGCAACGTGAATTCATGCGCTGAGTCGTTCAGGTACAGCGTCTCGAAACCTGCCTTGCGCGTGGTGCCCTTGGCCACACCCAGCAGGATGAGGTCAGGAACCTGTAATTCATTGAGCACGTCACGCGCCATGGACATCTGACCCTTGCCACCGTCCACCAGCAGCACATCCGGCAACTTGCCCTCCCCGGCCTTGATGCGGCTATAACGTCGGGTCAATGCCTGGTGCATGGCAGCATAGTCGTCGCCTGCCGTCACGCCTTCGATATTGAAACGCCGGTAATCGGACTTGATCGGGCCTTCGGGGCCAAACACCACACAGGATGCTACGGTCGCCTCACCACTGGAGTGGCTGATGTCGTAGCATTCCAGACGCATCGGTGGGTCTTCGAGACCCAGCACCTTGGCCAGCGCTTCGAAACGCGACGCAACATGCTGACGGTTGGCCAGCCGCGCGGTCAGTGCCTGCTCGGCATTGGTGACCGCCATTTGCTGCCAGCGCGCCCGGGTGCCGCGCACGCGATGACTGATAACCATCTCGACGCCGCGCAGCTCTTCGACGGCGTCGACGAACGCAGGGAAATCGTCGTTGATGACATTGACGATGACTTCGCCGGGCAGTTCACGGTCGATGCCGCCGAGGAAATACTGAGCCAGGAATGCCGACATCACTTCGCCGACCTCCTCTTCTATGCCGACCTGTGGGAAGAAGTTCTTGCTGCCCAGCACCCGCCCGCCCCGCACGCTGATCAGGTGCACGCAGGCGCCGCCAGGGTTGACGAACGCGGCGACCACATCGACATCGCCGGTACCGCCGTCCATGCTTTGCTGATCCTGGACGCGGCGCAGCAAGGCGACCTGATCGCGCAACTCGGCTGCGCGTTCGAAATCGAGCGCCATCGCGGCTTTTTCCATGGAGGCGTTCAGTTCGTCACTCAGGGCATTGCTGCGCCCTTCGAGAAACATCACCGAGTGACGTACGTCCTCGGCATACACCTCAGGCTCGACCAGCCCGACACACGGCCCTTTGCAACGTTTGATCTGATATTGCAGGCAAGGACGCGTGCGGTTCTTGAAGTAGCTGTCCTCGCACTGCCTCACCTGAAAGGTCTTCTGCAGCAGGCTGAGGCTCTCACGAATCGCGCCGGCACTCGGGTAAGGCCCGAAATAACGGCCCTTGGCTTTCTTGGTACCACGATGAATGCTCAGTCGCGGAAAGGCATTATCGGACAGAAACACATAGGGATAGGACTTGTCGTCACGCAAGAGAATGTTGTACGGGGGCCGCCACTCCTTGATGAGGGTCTGCTCCAGCAACAGCGCTTCAGTTTCGTTGCCCGTGATGGTGGTCTCGATCTGGGCGATGCGCGACACCAGCGCTCCGGTCTTGGGCGCGTGTCCGGTCTTGCGAAAATAGCTGGCAAGACGCTTCTTGAGGTTCTTGGCCTTGCCGACGTAAAGCAGTGTGGCTTCGGCGTCGAACATACGGTAGACGCCGGGACGACCGCTACAGGTCGCGAGAAATGCACTTGGATCGAAAGTCTGGGTCATGTTCAGGCGCTGGCATCAACCATGCCGTGACGTACAGCGAGCAAAGCCAGTTCAACATCACTGCTGATCGAGAGCTTTTCAAAGATACGGTATCGGTAGGTATTAACGGTTTTCGGTGAAAGGCACAGCTTGTCCGAGATGGTCTGGACTTTCTGGCAGCCGACGATCATCAGGGCAATCTGGATCTCGCGCTCGGACAGCAGATCGAACGGCGAATTGTTGACCTGCGGTTGAAACGACTTCAATGCCAGTTGCTGGGCAATCTGCGGGCTGATGTAACGCTGACCGGCAAACACCAGGCGAATGGCCTGGACCATTTCGGCAAGCCCGGCGCCCTTGGTCATGTAACCGGCAGCGCCAGCCTGCAGCAAACGGGTCGGGAAAGGATCTTCTTCACAGACGGTAACAGCGACGACCTTGATATCAGGGTGGCTGCGCAGCATCTTGCGCGTCGCTTCCAGCCCACCGATGCCCGGCATCTTGACGTCCATCAATACGACGTCAGGCTTGAGCTCGCGCGCTTTCTTCAGGGATTCCTCGCCGGAATCGGCCTGCCCGACAACTTGCAGACCATCAATGTCGGCGAGCATGCGTGTGATGCCTGTCCGGACAAGATCATGGTCATCGACAACTAGCACCTTAATCAAGCAGACACCTCGCGCAACGGTCATAACGAATGCCAATCACCATAACAAAAACAACGAGTCAGACCTAGCACTGCGAACACCGTCTCACATCAATATGATGGCAAGCACCTCAGGCAGTGCTGCAAAAATCTCGATACGACAGCAGAGCGGCGCCCGCCCCGGGCTTTTATCACTTGACCGACGGAAGCTTCGCAGCCCCCGATAATGGCCCCGAGAGCTCGGCGATAGTGGTTGTCAGGCGCCGGATAGCATCCTGATCTTCCTTGCCCAGCACTCGGTAATTGCCCAGGATTTTTTCCTCGATAAGGCTGAGATTGTCGATCGGCACCGGCGTTCGCGTCCCCGTCAACACGTAAAGCACGTCAACACCTTTGGCTGCAACCGCCGCCAGGTAATCGGCCTTCGGTGCACGATCACCATTTTCATACTTTCCCTGGGCATTAGCCTCGACGCCTCCTATTTCACCGAAGGTACGCTGAGACATGCTCAGACGTTCTCTTTCCTTTCTCAGTCGGTAACCGATTCCACTCATTTGAACCTATTATCCTGTTGAAGCCATCCGAACGAGTGTTAGAATCTCGCGGAATTGAATAGATTTGAACGGTTTTGAACTATGCCCGGAATTCGCACCGCCGCACAAGCCAAGGCCTGGCTGGATCAACAGGGCAAATCTGTTCAGGAGTTCGCTCGTGAAAACAGCATTGATCCGGCGACCACTTACCAGGTACTGGCAGGACGCAAGAAAGGAAGGCGCGGTGAAGCGCATAAGGTAGCTGTACTGCTGGGCATGAAGATCGGGACGATCCCGAACACGGAAGCCCGGCATGAAGAAGCACGTGAAGAATAGCCGTTATTGGCTGGTGACAACGCATCCCGGACAAAACGCCAAAGCCGTTGCCTGCATTCAGGTATACAGGGTTGCGGGCAAAATAGCCCGCGCCGAATACGGCATGCCATCAACCGTTGAGCGGTTCGCTGTGGCTACCGGGGTTCCACCTGCCTGCATTCGCGAAAAACGATAATCCCGTTGATTGAATTTTCCAATTGAAGGCGCCTGGTTTCCTGAAGTAAGCTTGCGCTCAATTAACGGAGACCCACCATGCTGCAATCCACTTCACCGCTACTCGACGCTGTTACCGGCATTGCTTGCCGTGCACGTGCTGTGGCTGTGCAGACTGCCTCGGTGAGCGCATCCGTTGACTCTTATTATGGGTATTGGTTTAGCCACTGGCGCGCCTGATACCCATCCGGCGCCCACGTTAAGGGGACGCCAACCAGAGAATTCTCTAACCCCCGGTCGGCTTCCCGACCGGGGGTTTTGTTTTTTCAGGGCCACGTATTTCAACGGTCTGTTCAAGAACAGCCGCAAACCATCAATCTGCATTGCATCGAGGATCACGACATGAACTACGCCACTTATTACCGCAACGACATCGATTTTGCCTGGCGATTTAGCCACCTCCGTTCGGGACAGCCTGCCGCCTCCGTTCGGTCTCTGCCAGGTGGCAATCACATACCCCCGGTTCTAGAAGCCCTTTGTCGAACACCCCAGTAGGTCTGAGCGGGAGCGTCCCGCCAGCCCAGGAAGCCAGAACATGAATTCGTCCGTTGCCGTCACCCCGTCCGACCTGTCCAGCCACGCCGTCAAGCTGGCAGACAAAAGCCCCGCCTCGAAACGCCTGCCAGGGACCCTGGAATTGAAGATGCGCTTGCCCCTCGACGCAGCGCTCACCGAACAGGTTGCAGCCCACCGCCGCGCCGTACGCGCCATCCTTGAAGGTCAAGACTCGCGACTGCTGGTCATCGTCGGCCCCTGCTCGATCCACGACCCTCGATCCGCCCTTGAATACGCTGAGCGACTGGCCGACCTTGCCGCGCAAGTCAGTGACCAGATGCTGCTGGTAATGCGCGCCTACGTCGAAAAACCGCGCACGACGGTGGGCTGGAAAGGCCTGGCTTACGATCCGCGCCTCGATGGCAGTGACGACATGGCCGAGGGCCTGACGCTGTCGCGGCATTTGATGCGGGATATGCTGGGCCTGGGCCTGCCGATCGCCACCGAGATACTGCAGCCCATGGCGGCAGGCTACTTCGACGATCTGCTCAGTTGGGTCGCGATTGGCGCTCGCACCACCGAATCGCAGATCCATCGCGAAATGGCCAGCGGCCTGCCCATGGCGGTCGGTTTCAAGAACGGTACTGACGGCGGCGTAACGGTGGCCAGCGACGCGATGCGTTCGGCGGTGCATCCGCATCGTCACTTTGGCATGGACCGTCATGGCCACCCGGCCATTATCGAGACGCAAGGCAATCCGGACACGCACATTGTGCTGCGCGGCGGTCACGGCGGCCCCAATTACGATCGCCAGAGTGTGGCCAAGGTGCAGGCGAGCCTGAGCAGGAATAATGTCGCGTCGCGGATCATGGTCGATTGCAGCCATGCCAACAGTGGCAAGGACCCGCTGCGTCAGCCAGCCGTATTCGAAGACGTGCTTGAACAGCGCTTGTCGGGCGATACCTCGCTGATCGGCATGATGATCGAGAGCCACCTGTTCGACGGCTGCCAGGCATTGGGCGGGACGCTGCAGTACGGCGTTTCGGTCACCGATGGCTGCCTTGGCTGGGAAGGCACCGAACAGCTGTTGCGTCGCGCGGTTGACCGTCTGCGTTACAGATAAACAGAGCGAAGGAACTTTGTCGGGAAATACCGCACTGAATCCGGTAGGCTGTTTCTTTTTTTTCACAGGAGATTATTCCCCATGGCTAAAGCCACTGCCCGCCACATCCTTGTTTCGAGCGAAGAAAAATGCAACGAACTCAAGGCTCAGATCGAAGGCGGCGCTGATTTCGCTGAAATCGCCAAGGCCAACTCCAGCTGCCCATCGAGCCGCCAGGGCGGTGACCTGGGTTCGTTCGGTCCAGGCCAGATGGTCAAGGAATTCGACACTGTCGTATTCAGTGCTCCGGTGAACACCGTTCAGGGTCCGGTAAAGACTCAGTTCGGCTACCACCTGCTGGAAGTGACCAGCCGTCAGGACTGATCCTGTCGCGCCGCATGCCAGACGGCTCATCTTCGGATGGGCCGTTTTTGTATGTGGTCGTTTTCAACAGCGCAGTGGCTTGGCGAAGCGGCCATTTGTCTGTAGAAGATAGCGCGATGCAGGGCCATGAGCTCTGTCATGATTGTTGTCACCGCTGTACAGCCAGTCGCCTTTAACCCTGACATTCGCTTGCGAACGTCAGTCAGGATTCGAGTCATGCGTTTTGTTTTTTCATCGTTGCTCGCCTTGACGCTGACCTTCGTTGGCGCAACCCAATCGCTGTCCGCAGCCCCGCAACACGCCCTGACCGTTTACGGCGAAGCGCCACGCTATCCAGCCGACTTCAAGCACTTCGATTACGTGAACCCGGACGCGCCCAAAGGCGGCAGCATGCGACGCTCGGCCATCGAAATCGGCCAGTTCGACCACCTGATGCCCTTCACCGACAAGGGGATGGGCGTTTCGCAGATCAATGGCATGCTTTACTCCCCACTGGCTACGCGCTCGATGGACGAGCCCTACACCGTTTACGGGCTTGTCGCCGAGAAAATGGAGCGTGGCGCGGATGGCCTCTTCCTGCGCTTTTACCTGAACCCGAAGGCACGTTTCGCGGACGGCACGCCGATTACCGCCAGTGACGTGAAGTACACCTACGAGTTGCTGATGACGCAGGGTAACCTGCAATACCGGACCCAGTTTGAAGCGGTCCAGGGCCTGGAGGTCGAATCGCCTTCGCAAATCCGCTTCGACTTCAAAAACAGCGATAACCGCACCCTGCCCCTTGATCTGGCTTCGCTGCCGGTATTCCCCGAGCACTGGTGGAAATCCCGTGACTTCGCCAGCGGTGCCGGCTTTGAAATTCCGCCTGGCAGCGGGCCCTATCGGATCAGCCATGTGGACCCGGGCCGCACTGTCACCTTCGAGCGCGATCCGGACTGGTGGGGCAAGGACCTGCCGGTCAGCAAAGGCCTGTATAACTTCGACAGGTTCAGCATCGAGTACTTCGGCGACATTGATGTTGCACGTACGGTACTCAAAGGCGGCGCCTATGATTACAACCGCGAGTTTTCGGCGACTGGCTATTCAATTCGCTATGACGGCCCCGCCCTCAGCGACGGGCGCCTGCAGAAAGCCCAACTGGCCAGGGGCGCGGTGCAAAGCTCGCAGGGTTTCGTCTTCAACCTGAGCCGCCCCATGTTCCAGGACCGTCGCGTGCGCCAAGCGCTGTCGCTGCTCTGGGACTTCGAATGGACCAACCGGCAGATGATGCGCAACATGTACATTCGCCAGAACAGCTTCTTCTCCAACTCGGAGCTGGCCGCCAGCGAACTGCCCACGCCTGCCGAACTGAAAATCCTCGAGCCACTGCGCGGCGAAGTCCCCAAGCAGGTGTTCGACAGCGTGTTCGAGACGCCCAAAACCGATGGCACAGGCTTCATTCGCGACAAGCAACTGCAAGCGCTGGCCCTCATGAAAGAAGCTGGCTGGACGCCCAAGGGCGATGAGCTGGTGAATGCCCGGGGCGAACCGTTCAGCTTTACCTTTCTCAATGCACAAACAGGTTTCGAGCGAATGCTGCTGCCCTACAAACGCACCCTGGCGCAGATCGGTATCCACTTCGACATTCGCCGCATCGATGCCGCGCAATACCTCAACCGCGTCATGGCCCGCGATTACGACATGATTGTCACCGGCTACCCGGTCTCGACATCGCCCGGTGCCGAGCTGTACAGCAGTTTTGGCTCCAAGGTGGCGATGGACCCGGGTTCGAGCAATTACATGGTGCTGCAAGACCCTGCTGTCGACACGCTGATTGCCGGCCTGCTCAAGGCCGACAACAAGCAGACCATGACCGACTACGCCCATTGCCTGGACCGCGTACTGCAGTGGAACTACTACTGGATTCCCAACTACTATCCGCCCGGCTCTTCAACCGTCTGGTGGAACCGTTTCGGCATCCCCAAAATTCAGGCCAGCAACAATGAGGCCATCGAAACATGGTGGGAAATCAGCCCGACACCGCTGACCAATGAGCAATTCGCTGAAAAACGCGGCGCCTCGGCCATCGTTTCGGAGATGCAGTGAATGCTCGGTTATATCCTGCGGCGCCTGCTGCTGATCATCCCTACCCTGCTGTGCATTTTGCTGGTCAACTTTTTTATCGTGCAGGCCGCACCGGGCGGGCCTGTGGAGCAAGCCATTGCTCGCCTGCAAGGGATCGGCGGTGCAACCGTGGGCGCGGGTGCCAGCGAGTCTGCCGGGGCGGGTCATTCCAAAGCGTCCCGCGGGCTGGACCCGGCGCTGATCAAGCAGATCGAACGTCAATACGGTTTCGACAAACCGCTGCACGAACGTCTCTGGCTGATGCTGAAGAACTATGCACGACTGGATTTCGGCAGCAGCTTCTTTCGCGGCGCAACGGTGACCGACCTCATTCTGCAGAAAATGCCGGTGTCGATATCACTGGGGCTCTGGGCGACATTGCTGACGTACCTGGTATCAATCCCGCTGGGGATTCGCAAAGCGGTGAAACACGGCAGCCAGTTCGATATCTGGAGCAGCACCGCCATCATCATCGGTTACGCCATGCCAGCCTTCCTGTTCGCCATGCTGCTGGTGGTGGTGTTCTGTGGCGGCACGTCGCTGAACTGGTTTCCGGTGCGCGGACTGGTTTCGGACAACTTCGAGCAACTGACCACGATCGGCAAGATCGCTGACTATTTCTGGCACCTGGCGCTGCCGGTCTCGGCGCTGGTCATTGGCGGCTTTGCCACGCTGACCCTGCTGACCAAGCATTCCTTTCTCAACGAAATCACCCGTCAGTACGTGACCACGGCCCGCGCCAAGGGCATGAGCGAGCGACGGGTGCTGTATGGTCATGTGTTTCGCAATGCCATGTTGCTGGTGGTGTCGGGCATTCCGCAGGCGTTCATCAGCGTGTTCTTTGCCGGTTCGCTGCTGATCGAGGTGATCTTCTCGCTGGATGGCCTGGGCCGCATGAGCTATGAAGCCGCTGTGTCGCGGGACTACCCGGTGGTGTTCGGTTCGCTGTTCATCTTCACCGTGTTCGGCCTGCTGATAAAGCTGATCGGCGATATCTGCTACACGCTGGTCGACCCCAGAATCGACTTCAGCGCGAGGAATGCATGATGCGCAGCCTTTCGCCGCTGGCCCGTCGTCGCCTGGAACGTTTTCGCAGCAATCGCCGCGGCTGGTGGTCGCTGTGGCTGTTCTGCGGGCTGTTTGCCCTGACACTGGGTGGCGAACTGATCGCCAATGACAAGCCGCTGCTGGTCAGCTATCAGCACTCGCTCTATTTCCCGGTGTTCAAGCGTTATACCGAGCAGCAATTCGGCGGTGAGCTGCCCTTCCAGCCCGATTACCGCAGCGACTACGTACGCACACTGATCAGCAAAGGGGACGGCTGGATGCTGTTCCCGCCCATCCCGTTCAGTGACGACACGCCCAACTATGACCTGAAAACCCCGGCACCCAGCCCGCCGTCTGCAGAAAACTGGCTCGGCACCGATGACCAGGCGCGCGACGTCATGGCGCGGGTGATTTTCGGCGCCCGGGTGTCGATCCTGTTTGCGCTAGTGCTGACCTTCATCAGCGCGCTGATCGGGATCAGCGCCGGGGCGTTGCAGGGCTACTACGGCGGCTGGGTCGACTTGTTCGGCCAGCGTCTGCTGGAGGTCTGGTCAGGCCTGCCGGTGCTGTACCTGCTGATCATCCTGTCAGGCTTCGTCGAGCCCGATTTCTGGTGGCTGCTGGGCATCATGGCGCTGTTTTCCTGGCTGACCCTGGTCGATGTGGTGCGCGCCGAGTTTCTGCGCGGGCGCAACCTCGAGTACGTCAAGGCCGCTCGGGCGCTCGGTCTGGGGGATCGAAAAGTGATCATGCGCCACATCCTGCCTAACGCCATGAATGCGACGTTGAGCTACCTGCCGTTCATTCTTACCGGTGCCATCTCGACCCTCACTGCGCTGGATTTTCTGGGCTTCGGCATGCCTGCCGGCAGCGCGTCGCTGGGTGAACTGATCGCCCAGGGCAAGCAGAACCTGCAAGCGCCCTGGCTGGGGCTGACAGCGTTCTTCTCCCTCGCGTTGATCCTGACGCTGCTGGTATTCATAGGCGAGGCGCTGCGTGATGCCTTCGACCCGAGGTCCTGACATGTCGGAAAACCTGATCGAAATCCGCGACCTGAGCGTCGCCTTCAACGGGCAGAAAGTGGTCAGTAACCTGAGCCTGGATGTGCGCCGCGGCGAGTGTCTGGCACTGGTGGGAGAGTCCGGCTCCGGCAAGTCCGTCACCGCTCACTCGATCCTGCAATTACTGCCCCGCAGCGGCACCCTGACCACGGGCAGCATCACCTACCGGGGTCAACAACTGGTGGGGGCCGACGACCGCACCCTGCGCGAGCTGCGCGGCAACCGGATTGCGATGATTTTCCAGGAACCGATGACCTCGCTGAATCCGCTGCACAGCGTGGCCCGACAGATCGGCGAAACGTTACTGCTGCATCGCGGCATCAGCGGTCGTGAAGCGCAGAAACGCATTGTCGAGCTGCTGGAGCTGGTAGGCATTCAACAGCCGGAAAAACGCCTGAAAGCCTACCCGCACGAACTCTCTGGAGGCCAGCGCCAGCGGGTGATGATAGCCATGGCGCTGGCCTGCGAGCCGGAGCTGCTGATTGCCGACGAACCGACCACTGCGCTGGACGTCACGGTGCAACGCAAGATCCTCGTGCTGCTCAAGGAGCTGCAACAGCGCCTGAACATGTCGCTGTTGTTGATCAGCCATGACTTGAACCTGGTGCACAGCGTCGCGCAGCGCGTCTGCGTGATGCGCGCCGGTGAAATCGTCGAGCAGTCCGATTGCAAGTCGCTGTTCAAATCACCTCAGCACCCTTACAGCCGCCTGCTGCTGGACGCCGAACCTGCCGGCGAGCCGCTGCGACGCGACACCCGGGAAACGGTGCTGCAAGTCGACAACCTGAAGGTCTGGTTTTCCCTGACCGGCGGCATCCTGCGGCGGCACAAGGAATACCTCAAGGCGGTGGATGACATCAGCCTGAGCATTGAGCGCGGCAAAACCCTCGGTATCGTTGGTGAGTCAGGCTCCGGCAAGTCGACTCTTGGTCAGGCGATCCTGCGTCTGCTGGAGTCGCGCGGCAGTATCCGCTTTCGCGGGCAGGCGCTGGACGGCCTGAGTCAGAAACAGATGCGACCGTGGCGTAAAGAGATGCAAGTGGTCTTTCAGGACCCTTACGGCAGCCTCAGCCCACGCATGTCAGTGGCGCAGATCATCAGTGAAGGACTGGAGGTACACAGCCAGTACGACCCGGCGAAATGCGATGCCGAGGTCATTCGGGCACTGGAAGAAGTCGGCATCGACCCGCAGAGCCGGCATCGCTACCCCCATGAGTTTTCCGGTGGCCAGCGTCAGCGTATCGCCATTGCCCGAGCGCTGGTGCTGAAACCCGCATTGATTCTGCTCGATGAGCCGACCTCGGCGCTGGACCGGACCGTGCAGAAACAGGTCGTTGCGCTGTTGCGCGAACTTCAGGAAAAGCACGGCCTGACGTACCTGTTCATCAGCCATGACCTGGCGGTAGTCAAAGCCCTTGCCCACGACGTGATCGTGGTCAAGGATGGAAAAGTCGTCGAGCGCGGCGCCAGCCATGACGTTTTCGATGCGCCGCAGCACCCGTACACACAAGAATTGCTGGCGGCCGCGCATCCTGAATGATCTGACCCACAACGAAGCTTCTGCCCGGAAGGTTTAGGAGCGTCTCCGATTTACGCTTGCGGACCCGGCTCGTCATCATCGACCAACCCCCACTCGGCGGTGCTTGCCGTGCTGCTGCCGGTCGGAGCCGGCGGCGCTGTGGTCAGTGTTCCGACGCCGCCTTCACTGTGCAGCTTGAGGCGCAGGCGCACGTTGTTTTGTGAGTCGGCGTTCTTGAGGGCCTCTTCTTCACTGATCGCACCTTCGACGGCCAGATTGAATAGCGCCGAGTCGAACGTCTGCATACCGAGGCTGCCGGACTTCTCCATGATGCCCTTGAGCTCGGTCAGTTCATTGCGCTGGATCAGGTCGCGAATGGTCGGCGTGCCCATCATCACTTCCACCGCCGCACGACGCTTGCCATCCGGGGTTCTGACCAGTCGCTGCGAGACGAACGCCTTGAGGTTGTTGCCCAGGTCATGCAGCAACTGCGCGCGACGCTCTTCCGGGAAGAAATTGATGATCCGGTCCAGCGCCTGATTGGCGTTGTTGGCGTGCAGTGTCGAGATTGCCAGGTGGCCGGTGTCGGCAAACGCCAGCGCGTGCTCCATGGTCTCGCGATCGCGAATCTCGCCGATCAGAATCACATCCGGCGCCTGGCGCAGGGTGTTCTTCAGTGCCGCATGGAAGCTGCGGGTATCGACCCCGACTTCGCGCTGGTTAACGATCGACTTCTTGTGGCGATGGATAAACTCGACCGGGTCTTCGATGGTGATGATATGGCCGCTGGCGTTGCGGTTGCGGTAGTCGATCAGCGCCGCCAACGAGGTCGACTTGCCCGAACCGGTGGCCCCGACAAACAGCACCAGACCGCGCTTTTCCATAATCACGTCAAGCAGTACGGGCGGCAGAAACAGGTCTTCGAAACGCGGGATGTCCAGCTTGATATTCCGCGCGACGATGGACACTTCGTTACGCTGCATGAAGATATTGATCCGGAACCGGCCGATGCCGGCCATCGAAACGGCGAGGTTCATCTCCAGTTCGCGCTGAAACTCGAGCTTCTGCTCCTCGTCCATCAGCCCCTGGGCAATCACCGCCACCTCTCCCGGCTTGAAGGTTTCGCTGCCCAGTGGCTTGAGCACACCATTGAACTTGGCGCACGGTGGCGCTCCGGTGGAAAGGTAAAGGTCCGATCCGTCCTGACTGGCCAGAATCTTCAACAGCGCCGGGAAATCCATAATCAATACCGTACAAAATGAAGTAAAAAGACCACGGCCGTCAGGACGGCACGCGTGACGCGCGGGCGTCGCTCAGCAAGAGCAGGCATAATGGCAGCCTTTTGCAGCAGGTGATATTGCGACATGAAAGCCCAAGCCCGCCATATTCTGGTGAAGACCGCCGAAGAGGCCGAACAGCTCAAGCTGCGCATTGCCAAGGGTGAGGCGTTTGACGTGCTGGCTAAAAAGCATTCTAGCTGCCCGTCCGGCAAACGTGGCGGCGATCTGGGTGAAGTCAGGCCTGGGCAAATGGTCGGTGCGATCGATCAGGTGATCTTCAAAAAGCCGCTACGCGTCGTGCATGGGCCGATCAAGAGCAAATTCGGCTATCACCTGGTGCAGGTGTTCTATCGCGACTGAAGCACACGCCAAAAGCTGAAAAACCCCGAACCGAGTGAGGTTCGAGGTTTTTCAGGCATTGACCAGTGTGGCAATCAGTTCGGCGAAATGGCGCCATCTACCAGCACTTGAGCTTCTGCCACCAGACGCTTGAGGTGATCTTCGCTGACAAAACTCTCGGCATAGATCTTGTAGATGTCCTCAGTCCCTGAAGGGCGCGCGGCAAACCAGCCATTTTCGGTCATGACCTTCACACCACCGAACGCCTGATCGTTGCCCGGCGCGTTGCTGAGCACCTGCTGAATAGGCTCGCCCGCCAGTTCAGTGGAAGTCACTTGCTCCGGCGACAGTTTGCTCAGCAGTGCCTTCTGTTGCGGGTTGGCCTTGGCATCGACGCGGGTCGAAAACGGCTCGCCCAGCTCTTCGGTCATGGTCTTGTAGATCTGGCTTGGATCGCGACCGGTACGCGCGGTCATTTCCGCAGCCAGCAAGGCCGGAATCAGACCGTCCTTGTCGGTGGTCCAGACCGTACCGTCGCGACGCAGGAACGAGGCACCAGCGCTTTCTTCGCCGCCAAAGCCTAACGAGCCTTCAAACAGGCCTTGTGCGAAATACTTGAAGCCGACCGGCACTTCATACAGGCGACGGCCCAGGCGTTTGGCCACACGATCGATCATGCCGCTGCTGACCACGGTCTTGCCGACCGCTGCATCGGCACGCCACTCAGGACGGTTCTGAAACAGGTAGTCGATGGACACGGCGAGGTAACTGTTGGGCGTCATCAGTCCGCCAGACGGGGTCACGATGCCATGACGGTCGTGATCCGGATCGCAGGCAAATGCAACCTGATAGCGGTCCTTGAGACCGATCAGGCTTTGCATGGCGTGGCTGGAGGACGGGTCCATGCGAATCTGGCCATCCCAGTCGACGGTCATGAAGCGGAACGTAGGGTCGACAAATTTATTGACCACATCCAGATTCAGGCCGTAATGCTCGCCAATCGCCGACCAGTAGCTCACCCCGGCCCCGCCCAGCGGGTCGACACCAAGACGCAGACCCGAATTGCGGATGGCGTCCATGTCGATCACGTTCTTAAGGTCGGCCACGTAGGTGTTGACGTAATCATGGCGGTGCGTGGTATCGGCACGCAGCGCTTTTTCATGGCTGATGCGTGAAACGCCAGTGACTTTCTCGGCCAGCAGTTCGTTGGCCTTGTTCTCGATCCACTTGGTGACATCACTGTCGGCCGGGCCGCCATTGGGCGGGTTGTACTTGAAGCCACCGCTTTGCGGCGGGTTGTGCGAAGGCGTAATGACAATGCCGTCCGCCAGCCCTGAAGTACGGCCGCGGTTGTAGCAGATGATCGCGTGGGACACCGCAGGCGTCGGGGTGTATTCGTCACCTTGCGAAATCATCACCTGCACGCCATTGGCGGCCAGCACTTCAAGCGCGGTGGCCGCGGCCGGGGTCGACAGCGCGTGGGTATCGGCACCCAGAAACAACGGGCCGTCGATGCCGTTGGCCTTGCGGTACAGACAGATCGCCTGACTGATAGCCAGCACGTGCCATTCGTTGAAACCCAGGTCAAACGATGTGCCACGGTGCCCGGAAGTGCCGAACGCAACACGTTGAGTGGGCACCGATGCATCGGGCTGGCCGGTGTAGTAAGCCGTGACCAGTCTCGGAATATCGACCAGTAACTGCGCAGGTGCCAGCTTGCCGGCGAAAGGACTGAGACTCATACAACCTCCACGAAGAAATGAAATACGGAGAAAAAATAAAGACTTGCTGCGGCTGCCAAGGTGATCAATGCCGCAGTTTACTGGCAGTTCGACAGCGCTGCTTGAGTATCGATCCCCGGTATCTGCTTCTGTTTCAGCTCAATCGCCAAAACGGCAACCGACCTCAAGCCATTGACGTTTCGGGCCGCCACCACGCTGGAAACAACTGCTTCACCTTGTGCTCGGCAAAACGGTCATCGATGAGCATGACCACACCGCTGTCACTCTGGCTGCGGATAACCCGCCCCGCAGCCTGCACCACCTTCTGCACGCCGGGATAAAGGTAGGTGTAGTCGTAACCGGCGCCGAACAGCGCCGCCATGCGCTGCTTGAACTGTTCGTTGACCGGATTGAGCTGAGGCAGGCCCAAGGTGGCGATGAACGCGCCGATCAGGCGTGCGCCCGGCAAGTCGATGCCTTCACCGAACGCGCCGCCCAGCACGGCAAAACCGATGCCCTGACTGCTCAGGGTGAACCGGTCGAGAAATGCGTGGCGCTCACTCTCGCCCATCCCCCGTGCCTGCTGCCAAAGGCTGATGTGCGGGTGAGTGCGCGCCATCAGCTCGGCGACCTGTTGCAGGTAATCGAAACTGCTGAAGAACGCCAGGTAATTGCCCGGCCGCGCGTCGAACTGCTCGGCCATCAGTTCGACAATCGGCGCCAGCGAAGCCTGACGATGGGTGAAACGGGTGGAAATGCGACTGACGATGCGCACGTCGAGCTGATCGTGATGAAACGGCGACTCCACGTCGATCCATGCCGTGTTGCCCGGTAAACCCAGCAGATCCGCGTAATAGTGGCGCGGGTTGAGCGTTGCGGAAAACAGTACGGTGCTGCGCGCAGCGGTCAGGCGCGGGCGGATGAAACGCGCGGGGACGACGTTGCGCAGGCTGAGGCGCGACAGAATGCGCTTGCCGCCCGCCTCGCGCCGGGTGATGTCGAAAATGAAATGCTCATCGAACAGCTCGGCGATGCGCGCAAAGCCGATGGCTTCCAGGTAGAACCCCTGCAACGTGACATCCACTGCCTGCGGGTGCTCGTTGAAATGATCACCGATGGTCGAGATGCACTGGTTCAGGCTGCCGATGAATTTTTCCGGTGCTGCCGAATAAGCCTGATAGGCGCCGGGCTGTGCCTTGTGCAGCGCATTCCATTGTCGATCCAGACGCTGCAAGGCTTTTTTCACCGGTTCCGGCGCTGTCTGAATCAAGGCTTTCAGCTGGCTCTGGTCAAGACTGGCGCTGTACATCTGGCGTGCCCGTTCGACCATGTTGTGGGCCTCATCGACCAGCACTGCGACGCGCCACTGATTGAGCTGACCGAGGCCGAACAGCAACGCGCTCAGGTCAAAGTAATAGTTGTAGTCTGCGATGACCACGTCAGCCCAACGCGCCAGTTCCTGGCTCAGATAATACGGGCAGACCTGATGCTGCAAGGCGACATCGCGTACGCCCGCCTGATTCAACCACGGCGAGGTCAGCGCCGCCGAGCGAGCGGCTGGCAGACGATCATAAAAGCCGCTGGCCAGCGGACAGGAATCACCGTTGCAGGCTTTGTCCGGATGCTCACAGGCCTTGTCGCGCGCCACCAGTTCAAGGACCCGCAGCTTCAGCTCCGGCGCGCTGTGATTAATGACTTCCAGCGCATCCAGCGCCAGTCGACGCCCTGGCGTCTTGGCGGTGAGAAAGAAAATCTTGTCGAGCTTCTGGCCGGGCGCGGCCTTAAGCAACGGGAACAGCGTGCCCACCGTCTTGCCAATACCGGTCGGCGCCTGAGCCATCAGGCAACAACCAGTACTGACGGCCTTGTACACCGACTCGGCCAGCACCCGCTGCCCGGTGCGGAAAGACGCGTGGGGGAATTTCAGGCTGCCCAGTGTCGTGTGCAGCGCCTGCGTATGCGCCAGCTCCTGCTGCGCCCAGCCGAGGAAAATCGAGCACTGTCGTTCGAAAAACGCTTGCAGCGTAGCCGCGCTGAACGGCTCGCGAATCAGGGTTTCCTGCTCGCTGACAATGTTGAAATACACCAGGGCCAGCGTCACGTTTTCAAGCTGCAGGCGCTGGCAAAGCAGCCAGCCGTAGACCTTCACCTGCGCCCAGTGCAACTGACGGTGGTTGGCCGGCATCGCGTCGAGTTCACCGCGATAGGTCTTCACTTCTTCCAGCTGATTGCGACTGACGTCATAGCCGTCCGCCCTGCCCCTTACCGTCAGCTCGCGATAATCGCCACTCAACGACAACTCGGCCTGGTAATCGGCGCCGCGCCGCGTGGCAACCGTGCGATGCCCGGCAATGCCTTCCTGCGCCGTGGGTGACGGCGTGAAGCGCAGGTCGAGGTCGCCCACCTTGGCGGTGAACTCACACAACGCGCGCACGGCCACGACATAACGCGCAGGCAGGTCGCTGGCGAGAACAGGCTCGGGATCAGGGTTTACGGGGGCGTTCGGGGTCACTGCGCTGGGGAGCCGTTGGTTGTGAATACTGGACAGGCGTCCAGTTAACAACCTTGAACCACGTCTGGCAAACACAAATGGATCGACGGCCTGCCATGTCGAGGTCTATGGCAGACGAGCGTGAGTCAATGCCTCTGCCAATGCGCCCAGCAGCTTGGCAGGTTCACGAGTCCAGTCAGTGGCATAACTGATCCACAGATGTTGCGAGTAGCGGTTCTGCAAAGTGAACAGTTCACCGGGGCTGACGACAATCGACCGGGCCAGCAGCGCAACGAAGACCTGGCGCAGGTCCACGGGGTATGCACTCTCGGCCCATATGCCGCAGCCGCCCTCGGGCAACTGATAACGCAGCATCCCGCCAGTCCGTTCATCCAGTTGCTGGGTCATCGACTGCATGCGTTCGGTCAGCGTCTCGCGCAACGCCATCAGTTGCCTGTCCAGACGTCCGCTGCTGCATAACCTGGCGATGGCCCTTTGCCGAAGCGGCGGCAGCTCGAATGCTCGCAGGCAGAAATACTGCTGCCAACGCGCATCCAGGCTCTTGCACAGCAAGTAAGCATAGGGCGCCTCAGGCCCGAGACTTTTCTCGAATCCGCCCATGACCACCAACCGCTGAGGGTCGATCCAGTGCCGCAGCGGAGACTGCCCGGCGGCAAATTGCAACCCGGCGTGACTGTCGTTTTCCAGCACCCAGACTTGATGACGGTTGAGCACTTCGGCGACAGTCTGGCTGTTGTTCTGCGCACGCATGCTGCCTCGCACCGGGTTCAGCAACGAGGGCAACACGGCAAGCCCGATGTCATGGCCGCGCAACAGGCCGTCGAGCCGGACAGCATCAAGGCAGCCGGTCTCGTCCAGCGGCAGTTCGATTACCCGGATGTCGAAGGATTGCAGCAAGCGCAACAACGCCCAGGCACAGGGCGATTCCACCAGTACCGTGCCGCCGCGCAGGCCCAGCGTGCCGAGCACCGCCTTGAATACGCCATGAAAGTCAGCAGCGATATAGACATTCTCAGCGTGCCAGCAATGCACTGCATCGTAGGTATAACGGGCGGCAATTGCCGTGCGAAGTTCTGGCTCACCGCATGGCTGAAAAACCGGGTCCCGCTGACGCGGGTAATGCCTGCCCAGCTCGCGCTCCATTGCCGGCAGCGGATTGTCCTGAGCGTGCAAAAGCGCCGGTTCATCGCAGCCCAGCAACGCCATGCCGGGGCGACGGGCGTTGTCATACAAGGCCTGCAAAAGATCGCCGTCTGCGTCCGGTATCACCAGGCCCTGCGCACTCAAGCTGCGCGGTACCGAGTAATAGCCTGATTTTGGCAGCGAATAAACGCGCCCTTCCTTTTCCAGCAGCGAGTAGGCGCTTTGCACCGTCGATATTGATACGTTCAGTCGCTGGGCCAGCTGTCGCAATGACGGCATTTTCAGTGCCAGCTCGCCCTGCTGCTGGTCAACCAGACGCACCAGGTAGCGGTAGACCGCCTGATAGGCGAAATCCGTGTTGTTTTTCATGCAGGTATCCACCGTTCAACCAGAACAGGCTTCAGAACATTGCTATATGACCGCCGCCGTTTGCCGGTAGCAGCCATGCCTGGCAACCGGATCAGCGTCCCGAGAGCATCTCGGCCACTGCCTGCCCCGTCGCCGGGTCGACGGTCATGATCCGGCGCTTGTCAGGATCGGCTGCACGGATTCTGGCGATGATTGACTGCGGGTCGTCGAAGTTCACCCGCTGCTTGCCGTAAAGGTTGTGCAATGACTTGAGGCTCAGACCGCTGATATCCACCAGCCACTGCATGACCTGATCCGGCGCTGTCGAACCCGACAGCGCCTTGTGCAGATCCGGCAGCGCTACCAGCATCCCTGGGTGGCAACTGCGCAGAAAGGACTCCAGGCCATGGCCATGATCGACGAACGGCGAAAACAGCATGCACACCAGTTGAGTCTCGTTCAGGCCGAAGCCCTCCTGAGCGAAGCCCGATGCCAGCTCGCGGCGCGCCTCGATGCGCGCCCGACCGGCATAAGCGCTGAGCGTCTGGTCGATCAATCGTGGCGGCATCTGCTTTCTGCGCATCAGTGACGTCGCCAGTTCAAGGTATTCGGCGATCCCGTCGGCATAAGTACGCGCTTGCAGGTATTGCGCGGTCAGGCCACGCATGTGGGCCATCAACAAAGGGTTGGCGCAATCGGACTCACTGAAGCTGAACGACAGATCATCGAAGCGGAAATCGAGAAACTCGGTCAGCAGGTTCCAGTGTTCGTCCGCCTTGCAACTGACCAGATCGGCAATGGTAATGAACGCCGGCGAGCTGCTTTTTTCAGGCAGCGTCATGGCTCGACTTGCCGGCGGGCTGTCATCGCCCTCCCCGTACAGCTCGTGATAGTAAGCCTCGCCAATCGTATCGATGACCTTGAGCACGCTGGCCAGCGTCTGCTTGCCCCAACTGCCCGAATACTGCCCGGTACGCTGGGCCAGTCGCATGATCCAGGTCGCATACTGACGCTGCTCTCTGCGCGAGTCGCCGCTGACGACCGCATCGACGCCATTGCCCCAGCTCAGGGCGCGTCCTAGAAACTCCGCAAGCCCGAGGTAACAGGTATTGCAAAACGTGGTGCGGGCGTCGCCAGCGGACAGGTGCCCACCCAGCAGCATGTCCAGACGATTCTGCTCACGCCCCGCGCTGGAAAAAGGCAGATCCGGCTCGAAGGCCTGTGTGTACTGACTGTCGATCATCAGCATCTCGACACGCGGGTCGTCGTACAGAAACAACGCTGAATAGGTGCGGTTGATGTTATCCATCACCGCAGGGGTCATGCCCGCGTGACGCCGATTGGCAACCCGCAGGTTGAATGTGCCGGGCGAACGGCAGGCAATACTCAACTGCGCAGCGCGCAGAAAGGCCAGCGTGTAGGCACTGTCCTTGCCACCACCGAAAGCCACCAGCACCTTGAAGCCGGCAATCTGCTCGATGCCGCCAGCCGCAACAATCAGGCGCTGGATCAACAGCTGCAGCGCGGTGCGCTCTGCGCGCGAGAAGTACCCCAACAAGCGTTGCAGCACTTGCTGGTAGACATAATTCATTGCCTGTTCGTGAATAGAACTCATCGTGCGTCACCTGCCTGTCGCTCAAGGCATGACACGGTGCAGACAGAATATTGAACATCAAGCTGACAACTCAATTTATAGTCGAGCATGACTCATTCCCTGAGTGGTAATTACCGACGCATTATCAGTATCTTTAAAACAATTACAATAGACAGTTTGCTTTAAAAAACAGTGCAGTCAGCAGAACATCCTCAACAACTTAAACAAATCGTTTAATTGTACTATCGAACTCATGAGACACGCGAAACGCTTGAAAGCCATAGCCTGCAAACCCTTCAGGCAGGCTGTTCAGGCTTTACCGATGCCCTTGGGGCATCGATCCAGTTACTGTTTCATTCTAGCCCGTGGGAAAGGACATTTATAAGTCGCCGTGACTGTCAGCGCCAATACACTTAAATAAACAGTCGAGACAGCCCTGCCGCTGCGATGCTCTTTTTAATATTCATTCACGGCTACCCCACTTCCAGAAAAACTGACAGGGGCATTATTCAGAAGTGTTTAATTCGTGGTGTTCTTTTTCGATGCGGAATGCAAAAAGCCTTCCGTTCGGAAGGCTTTTCAATAACGAGCGCTGACAGGAGGTGATGAATCAGACCCCCTCGACTTCCAGCACCGCACGCCCGCCAATCGGGCAGACATCCATGTAACGGTGCGCCTGCACCACCTGCTCGAACGGAAAGCTGCGCGTCTGCAACGGCGCCAATACCTTGTCGGCGGTCATCTGATTGATCTGCTGCAAGGCGCGTTGCAGTGCGGCCTCATCCTGGGTAATGCCCAGCTCGGGCTTGCCGGTGAAATTGCCCAGGCAATGCACGTAGAACTGGATGTTCTTCTGGAAAGCGGCACAGGCCGGAAACGGCGTCTGATTACCGCCTTGCAGGCCATACAGCACCAGACTGCCACGCGGCGCAAGCACATCGCCCATGATCGACATCTGCGGACCGCCAAGGCCATCGAAGACGGCATCGACACCACGGTTGTCGGTGTACTTGTTGATCGCCATCAACAAGTCCTGTTCTTCGGTGACCACCACTTTTTCAGCGCCCAGTGACAGCAGGTACTCACGAGCATCCTCGGTCTTGGTCGCGGCGATAACCCGAGCCCCCAGTGCCTTGCCCAACTGCACGAATGCAGGGCCGGAGCAGTGGCTGGCGTCGGTGACCAGTACGGTTTGACCGGACTTGATACGCGCCAGATCAACGTATGCAAAGTACGCCACCAGATACGGCGTGTAATGCACGCTGGCCTGGACCGGCGTCAACGCATCCGGGTAGCGGGTCAATGCACGGCGCGGCATGACGATGGATTCGCCGTAGACCGGGTGCTGGTTGGCATCGGCCGCAGGAAAACTGGCGACCTTGTCGCCTACTTGCAGATCATCCACACCGTCGCCCAGCGCGGTAACCACGCCAGCCATCTCATAACCCAGACCGGCAGGCAGCCGGGCATGGGTAGATGCGAGATTTTGCCGCCAAAGAACGTCGTACCAGCTGACACCGATGGCCTGAACACGCACCTGCACCTCGCCGGTGACAGGCGACGCGACAGGATGCTCTTCGACTTTGAGCACCTCGGCCGGGCCAAACTGGTGAAAACGGATCGTGCGGGACATTTAGAACCTCGCCTGGTGAACCTTCATGCCACAAACTTTATCCGGGCATTGCCGGCAACACCATCGGTGGCTATTAATAGTCGACATGCCTGTCATCGATTGTGTCCTGTGCGCTGCACGGCGCAGCCAGACAGCGTCTGGGCATCGATGCGCGTAATGGCCGCCATTGTTCGCATGTCGACGAAACATTGCAAGCCGTGTGGACATTCAGTAACCCTCACAGTAATTTTCGCTGCGCCCGACCCGCATTTGCTCGTACTATCGCACCCTGCTCACGTCCTCAACCGACAAATGGCCCGAGATATTCCGCATGAATCGCAACGACCTGCGTCGCGTCGACCTCAACTTGCTCATCGTTTTCGAGACCCTGATGCATGAGCGCAGCGTCACACGTGCGGCGGAAAAGCTGTTTCTCGGCCAGCCGGCAATCAGCGCTGCGCTGTCGCGGCTACGCGGCCTGTTCGATGATCCACTGTTCGTGCGTACCGGGCGCAGCATGGAGCCCACCGCCCGCGCCACAGAAATATTCGGCCTGCTTTCCCCGGCACTCGACTCCATCTCGACAGCGGTCAGCCGTGCTTCAGAGTTCGACCCGGCCACCAGCACTTCGGTGTTCCGCATCGGTTTGTCGGACGACGTCGAGTTTGCCTTGCTGCCCACCCTGCTCAAACGCCTGCGCTCTGAAGCTCCGGGGATTGTGCTGGTGGTCAGACGGGTCAATTACATCCTCATGCCGCCATTGCTGGCCTCGGGTGAAATCTCGGTCGGCGTCAGCTACACCCAGGACCTGCCTGCCAATGCCAAGCGCAAGGTATTGCGCAGGAGCAAGCCGCAATTGCTGCGCGCCGACTCGATACCCGGCCCGTTGAGCCTCGACGACTTCTGCGCCCGCCCCCACGCACTGGTCTCCTTCGCCGGCGACCTGAGCGGCTTCATCGACGAACACCTCGAGAAACTCGACCGCAAACGCCACGTCGTCCTCGCCGTGCCCCAGTTCAACGGCCTGGCCACACTGCTGACCGGCACCGACATCATCGCCACCGTGCCCGACTATGCGGCGCAAGTGCTGACCGCAGCAGGAGGCGTGCGCTCTGAGGACCTGCCGATTGAAACCCGAACGTTCGAACTGCACATGGCCTGGCGCGGCGCGCAGGATAATGATCCGGGGGAGCGTTGGTTGAGGTCGCGGATTCAGATGTTTTTTGGGGATCCGGATAGCCTCTAAACGAATTAACACCCTATCGCCTAGACATCTACAGCCCCCGCTAAACGCACGAACATAATCACTCAAATTGGCGCTCCTACTTCCACTGCTACCAACACCAGCCGAAGAGTACAGCTATAGCCAACACCAAAACCCGCCTACGCAAAGCCCAACCTCGCCCCCTGAAAACAAGACTCAAATCCCCTCCCGCCGCCGATCCTCCCTAGGGCATTTCGTAAAACGTGCTCGATAACTGCGAGTGAAATACGACGGCGATTCGAACCCGCAGGCGATGCTCACTTCCAGCACACTCAGACCGCTTTGCCGCAGCAGTTGCCGGGCTTTCTCCAGGCGCAGGCCCAGATAGAAGTTGCTCGGCGTGTCGTTCAAGTGCAGGCGAAACAAGCGTTCCAGCTGGCGCCGGGTGACGTTGATCGCTTCGGCAAGGGCCAGCGTGCTGAGGGGGCGTTCGGTTTGCTGTTCCATCTCTCCGATCACGTGCACCAACTTCTTGTTGGCGATGCCATAGCGCGTAGCGATCTGCATGCGTTGGTGGTCCTTGCGCGTGCGGATGCGGCCCAGTACGAATTGTTCGGATACCTGAATCGCCAACTCGGGGCCGTGCGCCTGGGCGATCAGGTCGAGCATCAGGTCGATGGACGCTGTGCCCCCTGCGCAGGTGATGCGGCGGCGGTCGATCTCGAACAGTTCCTGGGTCACGGTGAGCTGTGGATAGGACTCCTTGAACGCTTCGATGGCTTCCCAATGCAGGGTCAGGCGATGGCCATCGAGCAAGCCGGTTTCAGCGAGCACGCAGGCGCCAGTGTCGATGGCGCCCAGGGTCACGCCTTCATGATCAAGGCGACGCAGCCATTGCTGCAGGGCCGGCGTGGCGAACTGCAGCGGTTCAAAGCCTGCCACCACCAGCAGGGTCGCGCCTTTTTTCAGCGATTCAAGCGCCGCGTCGGCGTTGACCGACATGCCGTTGCTCGCCTGTACCGCGCCGCCGTCGGCGCTGAGGACGTGCCAGCGGTACAGCTCGCCACCAAAGCGGTTGGCCACCCGCAAGGGCTCCAGCGCGGAGATAAAGCCGATGGCCGAGAACCCCGGCATCAGCAAAAAATAGAAATCCTGGGCCATGGTAACGCTCTCCTCGGACCTGCAGCGTGGCACGTTGATACTCCCGTTCATGGGCACATTCAAGGGGCAGGTCGCCGCAGTGCAAAAGCGGGTCGCTGCAGTGCGCTTGGCCGCCCTCCAGGCAGGGTAATTTGTTTCCACGGTGCACAAAGACGCCGACACCCCACAATAACGATCTGCCGAGGGCCCCACCATGAACCGACTGATTAGTTGCAGCGTGCTTGCACTCAGCGCCAGCGCGCTCTTGAGCAGCAATGTAATGGCGGCTGATGCCGCTTCATGCCAGAACGTGCGCATGGGTGTGGTGAACTGGACTGACGTGATCGCAACCAGCGCCATGACCCAAGTGTTGCTCGACGGCCTCGGTTACAAGACCAAACAGACCAGCGCTTCCCAGCAGATCATTTTCGCCGGCATCCGCGACCAGCGCCTGGACCTTTTTCTGGGCTACTGGAACCCGTTGATGACCCAGACCATCACGCCGTTTGTCGAGGCACGGAAGGTCAAAGTGCTCGACAAACCGAGCCTGGAAGACGCTCGCGCCACCCTCGCCGTGCCGACTTACCTGGCGGACAAGGGCCTGAAGACCTTTGCCGACATCGCCAGGTTCGAGAAGGAACTGGGCGGCAAAATCTACGGCATCGAGCCTGGTTCAGGCGCCAATACCCAGATCAAGGCGATGATCGCCAAAAACCAGTTCGGCCTGGGCAAATTCCAGTTGGTGGAGTCCAGCGAAGCCGGCATGCTCGCCGCCGTGGACCGTGCCGTACGCCGCAAGGAAGCCGTGGTGTTTTTCGGCTGGACGCCGCACCCGATGAACGTCAACGTGGCGATGACTTACCTCAATGGCAGCGACGACGCCCTGGGCCCGAACGAGGGCATGGCTACGGTGTGGACGGTCACTTCGCCGACTTATGCCGAACAGTGCCCCAACGTGCATAGATTGCTGACTAACCTGACGTTCACCGCCGCCGACGAGAGCCGGATGATGCAGCCGCTACTGGATCACAAGGATGCTCTCGAGTCCGCCAGACAGTGGCTCAAAGACCATCCTCAAGACCAGGCGCGCTGGCTGGAGGGCGTCACCACCTTCGACGGCAAACCGGCTGCGGCAAATCTTCAATTGAGCAGCCAATAACCTGATTTTGAACGGCCGCTTCGCGATCATCCATCGTCGCGAACGGCATCCTCACGCCTGTAAGGAGCCACCCCATGAACCACGACGTCATCATCACCTGCGCACTCACCGGTGCTGGCGACACGACCGCCCGAAGCCCTCACGTACCGGTCACGCCCAAGCAAATCGCGGCCGCCGCGGTTGAGGCCGCCAAAGCCGGTGCCACCGTGGTGCACTGTCATGTGCGCGACCCGCACACCGGCAAATTCAGCCGCGACGTGGCGCTGTACCGCGAAGTGATGGAGCGCATTCGGGAGGCCGACATCGACATCATCGTCAACCTCACCGCTGGCATGGGTGGCGATCTGGAGATTGGCGGCGGTGAACGCCCGATGGAGTTTGGTGCCAATACCGATCTGGTCGGCCCAATGACACGTCTGGCCCATGTTGAGGAACTGCTGCCGGAAATCTGCACCCTCGACTGCGGCACCCTGAACTTTGGCGACGGCGACACTATTTACGTGTCCACCCCGTCGCAACTGCGCGCCGGCGCCAGACGTATCCAGGCGCTGGGCGTAAAGGCCGAGCTGGAAATCTTCGACACCGGCCACCTGTGGTTCGCCAAACAGATGATCAAGGAAGGTCTGCTCGACAACCCGCTGTTCCAGCTGTGCCTGGGTATTCCATGGGGCGCACCCGCCGACACCACCACCATGAAAGCCATGGTCGATAATCTGCCCGCCGATGCGGTGTGGGCGGGCTTTGGTATTGGCCGCATGCAGATGCCGATGGCCGCGCAAGCGGTGTTGCTGGGCGGCAACGTCCGGGTCGGTCTGGAGGACAACCTGTGGCTGGACAAGGGCGTGCTCGCCACCAACGGTCAATTGGTGGAACGCGCCAGTGAAATTCTCAGCCGCCTGGGCGCACGAGTCATGACCCCGGCAGAAGGCCGCATCAAGATGGGCCTTGCCAAGCGCGGCTAATGCCTTCAGGACATAAAACCCTGTGATTGAATCACCGCACTCTTCAGGATCGTCGCCATGAGCTTTATCACTGAAATCAAAACCTTCGCCGCTCTTGGCAGCGGCGTCATCGGCAGTGGCTGGGTATCCCGCGCCCTCGCCCATGGACTGGATGTGGTCGCCTGGGACCCCGCGCCCGGCGCCGAAGCAGCGTTGCGTAACCGTGTCGCCAATTGCTGGGGTGCGCTGGAACAACAGGGTCTGGTACCCGGTGCATCCCAGAACCGCCTGCGCTTCGTGGCCACCATCGAGGAATGTGTCAGCGACGCCGACTTCATTCAGGAAAGCGCCCCGGAACGCCTGGAACTGAAACTGGATCTGCACAGCAGAATCAGCGCGGCGGCCAGGCCGAATGTGTTAATTGGTTCGAGTACGTCCGGCCTATTGCCAAGTGACTTCTACGAAGGCTCCGCGCACCCGGAACGCTGCGTAGTCGGTCACCCGTTCAATCCGGTGTACCTGCTGCCGTTAGTGGAAGTGGTGGGCGGCAAAAATACTGCTCCGGCGGCCATACAGGCGGCAATCAAGGTCTATGAATCACTCGGTATGCGCCCGCTGCATGTGCGCAAGGAAGTCCCCGGCTTTATCGCTGACCGCTTGCTCGAAGCGCTATGGCGCGAGGCGCTGCACCTGGTCAATGACGGCGTGGCAACCACCGGTGAAATCGATGATGCGGTTCGCTTCGGCGCCGGACTGCGCTGGTCGTTCATGGGCACCTTTCTCACCTACACATTGGCGGGTGGCGATGCAGGCATGCGCCACTTCATGACGCAGTTCGGCCCGGCACTGCAGTTGCCGTGGACCTACCTGCCGGCACCGGAACTGACCGACAAACTGATCGACGATGTGGTCGACGGCACCACTGACCAGTTGGGTAAACACAGTATTTCGGAATTGGAGCGCTACCGTGACGATTGCTTGCTCGCCGTGCTGGAGGCGGTAAAGACTACCAAGGCCAGGCATGGCATGAGCTTCGCGGAGTGAACCTACGGTAGCTGGCTTGCCTCCGGTGGGTGGCTGTGAGTCTTCCATCACCCTGCAAAGCACGCCAGTTACCTCATTTGATCAGAACTGACCCGGAATCCTCCGACATGCCTGCACTGACCACCTACACCACCCGAGTCCAACCCGACTGGGTCGACTACAACGGCCACCTTCGTGACGCGTTCTACCTGCTGATCTTCAGCTACGCCACTGACGGGCTGATGGACGCCCTGGGACTGGATAGCGATAACCGCGAAGCCAGCGGCCACTCGCTGTTCACCCTGGAACTGCACCTCAACTACCTGCACGAAGTGAAACTCGGCGCCGAGGTCGAGGTGCATACGCAACTGATCGCCCACGACGCCAAGCGCGTGCATCTCTATCACAGCCTGCATTTGGCAGGTGATGACATGGAGCTGGCCGGCAATGAGCAAATGCTGTTGCACGTCGACCTGAGCGGCCCGCATGCAACGATGTTTACCGAGGCAACAAAGGAAAGACTTGACGCTATAAGCGCCGGGCAGTCCGATCTGCCGAGGCCCAAACTCCTCGGCCGAGTGATCGGGTTGCACACAGGAAAATAATCGAAAAGCCCCCTACTGCCAAAGTTTTGGCCCGCATCGGACTGCCTTGAATGGCACTGGAGAGCGTGTGACCGCGAGGTGACTTGTCGAACTGCGAGCATCATTCGCGTAACCCGTTGAACATTGGTGCCTCGCATCTCAATTTACGCACAAAAACAGCTTGCATTCCGATCCAACATGCAACTATAAAATGTACATGACTAGACAGGTTCGATTCGACAAGAAAACCCAGGTGATCAATGAGCTGATCCGCCGTATCGAAAGCGGCCAGATGAGCTCCGGCGCCCTGCTTCCCGGGGAAAATCTTCTGGCCCAGGAATTCAACGTCAGCCGCGGCACGCTGCGCGAGGCGTTGTCCGAGCTCAAGCGGCGTAACTTCATTGCCACCCAGACCGGCGTGGGTTCGATCGTCACCTACGACGGCTTCAGCCTGGACCAGCGTGCCGGCTGGGCTCAGGCCCTGGCCGACACGGGTGCTGGCGTGCGTACGGAAATCCTGCGTCTGGTGGCGGTGCAACGGCCCGACATGGAGGTGCGCCTCGGCACTTCCAGCCTGGTGGCCCTGGATCGCCGGCGTATCGCCGCTGATGGCAGTATCGTTTCCCTGGAGCGCGCCTTGATCCCGGCGGTCGACGGTTTGGAAAACCTGCCGCAAAACGGTCTGCTGGAACAGTCACTGACAGTGACCATGGCCGCCCACGGCTTCATCGGCGACAAGGGCGATCAGTGGATCGGTGCAGGGCCTCTGAACCGCGATGATGCCGTGCTGCTGGCACGCGAGCCCGGCACGGTGTTTCTCAAGGCCGTGCGCACGACCTTTGACCGCCGTGAACGTTTTATGGAGCACGTAGAGAGCCTGTTGGACCCTGTGCATTTTCGCCTTCACCTCGCCTTCGGATCGTCCACATGAGCGCAACATTTCTGCAAGACCGAGGCCTGGGTGCCTTTTATGGCCTGGCCTTGGGCGACGCTTTGGGCATGCCGACGCAGTCGCTGCCGCGCGCGTTGATCCTGCAACGCTATGGCCGTATCAATACGCTGATCGGTGCCGATGCCGACCAGCCGATCGCACCGAACATGCCTGCGGGCGCCATCACCGATGACACCGAGCAGGCGATCCTGGTGGCACAGTTGCTGGTGGCCGGCTGCGGCAGCATCGACCCGACAGCCCTGGCCCACAGCCTGATCGAGTGGGAAGCCGCGATGAAAGCCAAGGGCTCCTACGACCTGCTGGGGCCTTCGACCAAGCGCGCGATTGAAATGATCCTTGACGGCCACAGCCCCGAAGAAGCCGGCCGCTTCGGCACCACCAATGGCGCGGCAATGCGTATTACACCGGTGGGCATCGCAGCCGACGTGAGCAACCGCGAGGCCTTCATGGCGCTGGTGGTGCAAGCCTGTCAGGTGACCCATAACACCACGCTGGGCATCTCCAGCGCGGCGGCGGTCGCGGCCGTGGTGTCCGCCGGGATCAATGGCACGCCCCTGGCCGAAGCTCTGGAGATAGGTACTGAGGTAGCCCTGAGTGCCGAACGCCATGGTCATTGGGTTGCGGGTGGGCGTATCGCCGCGCGCATTCAATGGGCCAAGGCACTGTGCGCTGACTGCACAGACGAACAGCTGGCCGACCGGGTGCACGATGTGATTGGTACCTCGGTCGCCTCACAGGAATCAGTGGTCGCTGCCTTCACCCTCGCCCACCGCGTGGCGAGCAGCCAGCTCAGTCCGTTCGATGCAGTGTGCATGGCGGCCAGCCTGGGCGGTGACACCGACACGATTGCCGCCATTCTCGGCGCCATGCTGGGTGCCTGCAATGGCATGCAAGCCTGGCCGGC
The DNA here is from genome assembly GCF_001467335.1 of Pseudomonas sp. ICMP 10191. Lineage (NCBI taxonomy): Bacteria > Pseudomonadati > Pseudomonadota > Gammaproteobacteria > Pseudomonadales > Pseudomonadaceae > Pseudomonas > Pseudomonas sp. ICMP 10191. The sequence continues at coordinate 152,053 of NZ_LKGW01000168.1, read as the reverse complement.
GGCGTTGATCGAGCAAATTGATGCGGTCAACACGCTCGATCTCGCGCCCTTGGTCGAACAACTGCTGGCCCTGCGCACCGGTTGATAGACCGGGTCGTGCTCGCCCACTGTGAACGAGATCACCCTCGCCCTCAGCCTTCCGAGCGGCGATCTGGCTGACCCGATTTCGGAATAGCCAATTTGCACTGGATTGCACCTGCTGACGTACTGCCACAACCACAATAAAGGCAATAGGAGCAACGCAAATGACGACATCGTCCGCCTCTCAAGGTGCGGGTCAGCTGGAAACCCGCGGCATCGAGCCGGTTCCTGAAAACGAGTGCAACGGCCACCCGCTGCAACTGTTCTGGGTCTGGTTCGCCGCCAACATCAGCATCCTGGGCTTGCCGCTGGGTGCCACCCTGGTAGCGTTTCAGGGGCTGGCCATCTGGCAGGCAATCATCGTCGCCATCCTCGGTGCCGCCGGCTCGTTCGCCGTGGTCGGCGTTATCTCCATTGCCGGGCGCCGCGGGCGGGCACCGAGCCTGACGCTGTCCCGGGCCATCTTCGGGGTGCGAGGCAATATCGGGCCCACGCTGGTTTCACTGATGTCGCGCCTGGGCTGGGAAACGGTCAACACCACCACCGCCGCGTTCGTCCTGCTGTCACTGTTCGCGATCCTTTTCGGCACCCCCGTGGAGGCGAAAAACTCGCCTGGCCTGACCCTGCTGTTCATCGCCTTGTTCGTGCTGCTGACCCTGACCGTCTCGGGCCTGGGCCATGCCACTCTGCTGGTCATCCAGAAATGGGCGACTTACCTGTTCGGCGCGCTGAACCTGGTGGTCGGTGGCTTTCTACTCACCCATATCGACTGGAGCCTGGTCTTCGACGCGCCGGCAGCGCCACTGAGTGCCATGATCATTGGCGTCGGCACCATGGCCGCCGGCACGGGTATCGGCTGGGCCAACGCGGGCGCCGACATGTCGCGCTATCAGCACGCCAGCGTGAAGGCCACTCGACTGGTGGCCTCGGCGGCATTTGGCGCAGGGATCCCTCTGGTTTTGCTGATCACCCTCGGCGGCTTGCTGTCGGTGGGCAACGATCATCTGGCGTCAGCCACCGACCCGATTATCGCCATTCGCGAAATGTTGCCCACCTGGATGGCCGTGCCGTATCTGATCACTGCGTTCGGCGGCCTGCTGTTGTCCAATAACCTGTCGGTCTACTCGGCTGGCCTGACCACCTTGACCCTCGGCCTGAAGGTCAAGCGAGTACACGCAGTCATCGTCGATATCATCGCGATCTTTGCCGGCTCGATCTATTTCATGCTGATCGCCGACAGTTTCTACGGCCCCTTCATTACGTTCATCTCGATGTTGGCGGTGCCCATTACCGCGTGGGTCGGCATCTTTGTCGTCGACCTGCTGCATCGCCACATCTACTCCCCACACGACCTGCTGGACCAGACCCCAAAGAGCGCCTACTGGTATCGCGGCGGTGTCGAATGGCGCGCGCTGGGCTCGTGGGCATTGGCTATCGTGCTCGGCTTCAGCTTCACCACCGTGGCGACCACCCCGGAGCATGTGCTGTTCAAAGGTTTTCTCGCCGATTCCTGGCTGGGTCATAACGGCCTGGGCTGGATCGTGACCTTCATTGTCGCCGGTGGCCTGTATGCGCTGCTCGGCGGGGCGCGTGATCGCCGTGTCGTTACCGAAGAGGCTGCCCATGCCCGCTAAATTGCTCTACACCGGCCAGGTCGTGGTTGACCTGGTCATGGCCATCGACCGCCTGCCGCCGTCGGGCGGAGATGTACTGGCCAGCAGCGCCACGTTCGAGGCCGGAGGCGGCTTTAATGTGATGGCCGCTGCCTGCCGCAATGGCTTGCCTACGGTTTATCTGGGTCGCCATGGCCAGGGCCGCTTCGGCGACCTTGCTCGCCAGGCCATGCGCGACGAAGGTGTGGAGATTGCTACGATGCCTGTTCCCGGTGAGGATACCGGCCTGGCCGTTGCCCTGGTGGAAGCCTCGGCCGAGCGCTCGTTCATCTCCTATGTGGGCGCTGAAGGTGGTTTGTCTGCCGATGACCTGCAGGGCGTGCAGGTCAGCGCCGAAGATTACGTAGTTGTCAGCGGCTACAGCCTGGCACACAAAAACAAGGTCACGGCCCTGCTCGCCTGGCTGGACGGATTGCCCGGCGGCACTACCGTGGTATTCGACCCAGGCCCATTGGTTGATGCGCTTCATGGCGTCGAGATGCGCGCCGTACTTCCTCTTATCAGCGTATGGTCCAGCAACTGCGAAGAAGCCCTGCGCTTCACGCAAACCCGGACGTGCGCCGACGCGCTCCACCACCTGGCGTCCATTCTGCGCGAAGATGCGCTCATAGTGATTCGTGACGGCCCCGCAGGTTGCTGGGTCCACCATGCCGGACAGACGCGACACATACCCGGCTTTGCCGTCACGGCAATCGACACCAATGGAGCTGGCGACGCCCACGCGGGTGTGCTGCTGGCCGAGTTGGCCAGAGGCAGCAGTGTCGACCGCGCGGCGCTGCGCGCCAATGCGGCAGCAGCGATTGCGGTCACACGCCGGGGGCCGGCGACGGCGCCTGGCCGTGAGGAGGTAGATGCGCTGGTGGGGGCCGATTTTTAGGCTGGCTTGAGCTCGCTGTGCTCAACCAGCCAGACCACACTCCCGGTCCAGTCGGCTGCCCCGTGCAAAACCATGAGCACCTGCGCGCAGTGCGATCACCAGACTTAGCAACAACAGCATCAGCAAGACCCAAGGAAAGGAGCCTGCCCCCCATTGGCCAAGCAAAACGCCACCCAGTAGCCCTCCGCCTGCGATGGCGCTGTTCCAGACCACGACGTTCATCGAAAGCGCGACATCTGCGCCCTCACCTGCCGAATCGGCGAGCGCGGTTTGCAGCAGTGTGGCGGCGCCACCGAAGGTCAGTCCCCAGATAAAAGCACCGACGTAAATGGCCGGTGCAGAGCCGGAAAACACGCCGAAGAACACTGACACCGCTGCGAATGTTGCCAGGCTGGCAAGTACTGTCTTGCGCAGATGTCGATCAACCAGCCGTCCCGTGACCCAGATGCCGGCCAGTGCGGCGACCCCGAATGCCAGCAATACCAGGTCCACATCATTCGCCAGCCCCGCCGCGGAAACGAAGGGAGCGACGTAGGTATAAAGCAGGTTGTGAGCCAGCATCCAGGTGAACACAACGCCCAGCACCGAGCGTACGCCGGGCGTGAAAAAGACCTGACGTAACGCCATGCGCTGTGCGGAGGACTTGCCGGAATAGTCCGGCACTTTGACCAGCACCCAGATGATCAGCAGCACGGTCATCCCGGACATCAAGCCAAACGCCATGCGCCAGCCCATGAACCCGCCAAGCCAGGTTCCCAGAGGCACGCCCAGCGACAAGGCAACGGGCGTACCGACCATCGCCACGGCCAGTGCACGGCCTTGCAGTTGCGGGACCACCATGCGCCGCGCGTACCCGGCGATGAGGCTCCACGCCAGGCCCGCCGAGACGCCTGCGAAAAACCTTGCGATCAGCGTCAGTCCGTAACTGGACGACAACGCAGTGACGCTGTTGAAAACCAGAAAGCCGGCAATCGTCACCAGCAAGACCGTCCTGCGCCGCCAGCTTTGCGTCGCGATCGTCAGCGGAATGGCGGCCAGCAATGAGCCCAACGCATAAACAGTCACCATCTGCCCGGCAAACGATGCAGACACCTCCAACCCGTCGGCGATCTGCGGCAACAAACCTGCCGGCAAAGTCTCGGTGACAATGCAGATGAAACCCGTCATTGCCAGCGCCAGCAACGCCCCCAGCGGGAGTGTTTCGCCCTGCTTCTCATCTGTAATCATTGCAAAACCCTCACTAATATACTGATCGGTACAAATATAGGCAGATGGAGTCAGGTGGTCAACGACTTATGTATCGATTAGTATTTAAGTAATTCCATAGGAGACTCGACATGGCACAGCTGGGGCGTCCGCGTACATTTGACCGTGACTTGGCGATCACCCAGGCGCTACACCTGTTTTGGGAGCACGGCTACGACGCAACTTCCCTAAGCCAGCTCAAGGCAAACATAGGTGGCGGCATCACGGCGCCGAGCTTTTACGCAGCGTTTGGCTCTAAAAACGCCCTGTTCAATGAAGTGATGGAGCGCTACCTCGACACCTACGGCCGAGTCACCGACAGCCTGTTCGATACGACCCTGCCGCCCAGAGACGCGATTGAAATCACCCTTCGTCACTCAGCGAAAATGCAGTGTGAGCCTGGGCATCCTAAAGGGTGTCTGGTGGCGTTGGGGCTGATGAGCGCCTGCTCGGACGAGAGCAAGGCCATTTCCGAACCCCTTGCTCGGGCCAGGGATCTGAACCGCACAGGTATCGTGGCCTGCATCCAGCGCGCCGTTGCGGCAGGCGAGTTGCCCGCAACGGTAATACCGGAAACGCTCGCGGCCGTTTTTGACAGTTTTCTTCTGGGCTTGTCTACACTGGCGCGCGACGGTGTCCCACATGCCACACTGGACGCCGCAGTGACCCAGGTGATGAGACTGTGGGACAGCCTGGGCAGTGTTGCCGACAATCATTGACCCTGAAGCTCAATATGGAAGAGGTTCGGGAGGCGTCGAGGACGCCAGACTCTTTGCACTGATTTTTTTGGAGAACACCATGCTTCGCGCGTTTGAAAAATGGCTTGACCCCTTCCCGCCTGACGAAGTGCCGCCACCACCTGACGGCCTGGCACGGTTTCTCTGGGCCTGCACGCGAGGGGCACGCGGTTACATCCTTGCGTTTGCGCTGCTGTGTGCCGGTGTGTCGATTTACGAAGCCTGGCTGTTTTCCTTCCTCGGGCAGGTCGTGGATCTGTTGTCCACGTGGCAGGCTGGCGGCGATACGGCCGCGCAGGAAAGCAGCGTGCTGTGGGGTATTGGCCTGGTATTGCTGAGCAGCATCGTGCTGGTGGCATTGCGCACGATGGTGCAGCACCAGGTATTGGCGATCAACCTGCCCCTGCGGTTGCGTTGGGACTTCCACCGATTGATGTTGCGGCAAAGCCTGTCTTTCTTCTCCGATGAGTTCTCCGGCCGCGTCACCACCAAGGTGATGCAGACAGCGCTGTCGGTGCGCGAGGTGCTGTTCACCATCATCGAAATCGTCCCCGGTATCGGCGTCTATTTCATCGCGATCATTGCCCTGGCCGGCGCCTTCGATTTGAAGCTGATGCTGCCTTTCCTTGTCTGGCTGATGCTGTTCGGTCTGGCCATGCGCTACTTCGTGCCACGCCTGGGCAAGGTCGGGCAGGAGCAGGCCAACGCGCGCTCATCGATGACCGGACGTGTCTCGGACGCCTACACCAACATCACCACAGTAAAGCTGTTCTCCCATTCCAAGCGTGAAGCGCATTTCGCGCGCGCGGCGATGGAGGACTTCAAGCTCACCGGCTTGCGCCAGATGCGTCTGGTCAGTCAGTTCGAAATCGTCAATCAGGCCCTGGTGGTCGCACTGATCATGGGTGCTGGCGGTTACGCCCTTTGGCTGTGGCACCAGGGCCAGGTCGGCACCGGTGCGGTTGCGGCGATCACCGCCATGGCGTTGCGCATCAACGGCATGTCGCACTGGATCATGTGGCAGATGACCTCGTTATTCGAGAACATCGGCACCGTCCAGGACGGCATGCAAACCTTGACTCGCGGTCCCAAGGTTCAGGATGCGCCGGACGCGAAGGCTCTGGTCACCCGAGGCGGCGCGGTCACCTTCGATAACGTGAGCTTCAATTACAACGGCGAACGCCAGGTACTGGATGCCCTGAGCCTGAGCATTCGTCCAGGTGAAAAAATCGGCCTGGTGGGTCGCTCCGGCGCCGGGAAGTCCACGCTCATCAACCTGCTGCTGCGCTTTTATGACGTGGACAAGGGCTCGATCAGTATTGATGGGCAAGACATTGCGCACGTTACTCAGGACAGCTTGCGCAGCGCCATCGGCATGGTCACGCAGGACACCTCGCTGCTGCACCGCTCCATTCGCGACAATATCGCCTACGGACGTCCCGATGCGACCGATGAGCAAATCCGTAGCGCTGCGGCGAGTGCGCAAGCCGACGGGTTCATCAGCCAGCTGAGCGACAAGCAAGGCCACAGTGGCTACGACACGCTGGTGGGTGAGCGCGGTATCAAGCTGTCGGGCGGCCAGCGCCAACGCGTCGCCATCGCCCGGGTGATGCTCAAGAACGCCCCGATCCTGCTGCTCGACGAAGCCACCAGTGCGCTGGACTCGGAAGTCGAAGTGGCAATCCAGGAAAGCCTCGATGAAATGATGCAGGGCAAGACGGTGATCGCCATCGCCCACCGTCTGTCCACGATTGCCGCCATGGACCGGCTGATTGTCATGGACGACGGCCGCATCATCGAACAAGGCACTCACGCCGAACTGCTGGGCAGAAACGGTACCTATGCGCGGCTGTGGCAGCACCAGAGCGGCGGGTTTCTCGGGGAGGATCAGGGTGTGGCCGATATCATCGATTAGGCAGACTGACCAATAGCCCGGCCAGGTCGCTGGTGGCGTACGCAAGCACTCCAGCGGCGATAAGAGAAAGGGCATCCATGCCCTTTCTTGCCTTAAAGCGTTGCTTCGATCTTTTTGGCAGCAGCGTCACTGACCCAGGTGTGCCAGATTTCCGGGTGCTCCTTGAAGAATATCTTCGCCAGCTTGGGTGAATCGATACGCTCCTTGCTCATGCGGGCCAGGTTCTGGTTTAACAGGTCGATCGGCAGATTGACCTTTTCCAGAACGGCTACCAATTCCGGTGCCTGCTCGTGAAAGACATTGGAAAGCCCTACCTGAATGCTGATTTTCTTATCGACGCCCGGCTTTTCTTCCAGCTTCAACAGATCGACTTGTCCCATTAACGGCGTCGGCGACCAGTAGTAGAAAAGAATGGGCTCGCCCCGCTTGTAGCTCGACAAAACGGCAGCATCCAACGCCGGGCCTGTACCCGGGCGGAAGTTGGTATAACTGGCTTCCAGGCCATAGCTCTTAAGCATCTCGCTGTTTTCCAACTCGCAGGTCCAACCCGCCGGGCAATTGTAGAAACGGCCTTTGTCCGGTTCTTCCGGGTCCTTGAAGAGCGCCACGTACTGGGTCAGGTCGGCGATCTTCTTCAGATCGGGAGCCTTGGGCTTGAGGTTGCGTTTGGCATCGCCTTCGACCAGATAACGTGGCACATACCAACCTTCGGTGGCCCCGATAATCGGTGCCCCCACACCGACTACCTTCCCACTGGCCGCCGCCTTGTTCCAGACCTCGCTTCGCCCGATCCACTCCTCCGCCAGTACCTGAATATCGTTATTGCTCAAGGCGCTTTCCATGGTGATGGAGTTGCCTGGCAATGTATCGATCGCACAGCCATAGCCGTTCTTGAGCAATATCTGCAGCATGTCGGTGAGCAACATGCCGCTTTCCCAATTGAGCCCGGCAAATTTGACCGGTTTACCCGACTCGCACCAACCGGCGGCCTGGCTTGCAGCACTGCCGGCAAACAGCCCGAGAGCAATCAGTGTGGCGGTAAGGTTTTTTCTGATCTTCACAATCGCACGCTCCAACACAGTGAACAGGGTTACGGCAGTGCAAATGCTCGTCACATCAGTGGCGAACCTGTTTCATCTACATGAAACTCAAGCTCCTTGATGTATCGTCGGGAACCAATCTTTGCGCAGTCTCTGACCGGTCTGCATCGCATGCCCTGGATACGGTGGAGAGGTCCGTCCTGGACGCTCGAAGTAACGTATATCGTCGCCAAGCCAGCGCAGCGACAAGACACGACGGCGCTGAGCCGACGCATTGCCTCTAGCACCATGCACGGTACGGAAATCGAACAGCACCGCGTCGCCCGGCTGCATCTCCCACTCCAGTACCTGCAGGCCTTGCTCGGTATCAGTATCTGGATCCGGCGCGTCGCGGTACCCGCCAGCATCTTTGTAGAAATCGCTTTGATCGGCCCAGTGCACCGGTTTTATGCCCTTCTCCCAACGGTGTGAGCCGGCAAGCAGCCTCAGCGTCGACTCGCGCACCGGGTCCACGGGGATCCAGAAGCTTACGTTCTGGCTACCTTCGACAAAATAGTAAGGGATGTCCTGGTGCCATGGCGTGGCCTTCTGCGCGCCGGGTTCCTTGACCAGAACATGGTCATGAAAAAACTGTGACGATCTGGAGCGCATCACGGCAGCCGCGACAGACGCTGCCGGTGAATCCTCGACCATGGCGCGAAACTCTGGAATCCGCTGCCAGTTGCAATAGTCGTCGAAAAAGCCGCCCGGTTTGTCATCCTTCTCGACGTAACGGCTGGCGTAAGCACCCGGCTCGGCGAGGTTGCGCTCGATTCCGTCGGCAATGGTGCCGATCCAGTCGCGGAAAACGCCGCGCAGGCAAATTGCGCCATCGCGCTGAAAGGCCTCAATGTCTTCTGTCGTGAGGGCAAACGAATGTTGTGTCATGACCTGAAACTCCCTCGGAGAAGAATAAATGTGGGCAAGGGCAAATATTTCATGACACTCAGCGAAGATAAAATAATATGTATTGATTTATCACCCAAGAAATTCTTATGAAGTTCAGTCTGCGACAACTCCGTTATGCGCTCGCTGCCGCCAAACACGGCAATCTCACGTTGGCGGCCGAAGAGCTGCATGTTTCCCAACCGTCAATTTCAACGGCGATTACCGAACTCGAGCAGCTTTTTGGTCAGCCGCTGTTTGTTCGTCAACGCGGACTGGGCGTATCGCTTACGCCTTTCGGGCGCACAGTGATGGCCCAGGCCAGGCGGGTTCTGGCCGAAGCCCGGACGTTTTCAGACATCGGCAGCGACAACAACGACTTTTCCGGAGAGCTGGTACTGGGTTGTTACGAGGACCTGGCACCCTATTGCCTGCCGCAGATCCTCAGGCGCCTGCAACAGGAACATCCGCGAGTGAGGGTCGACATGCGCGAAGGCGGCTTCGACTATCTGGGCAAGCGCCTCGCCGAAGGTACTCTGGAGCTGGCGCTGACCTACGACCTGGGGCTGCCGGCAAACATGGCGTGTATCGAGTTGCGTCAACTGACTGCCCATGCCCTGCTGGCGGCTGATCACCCATTGGCAAACGAGCCCGATGTCAGTCTGCACGCACTCAGTGAAGGCAATCTGGTAGTTACTGATCAGGTCCACAGCTGGCAACACGTGCTGGACCTGTTCAACATGCATGGACTGTCGCCTCAAAGCCTCCAGCGCACCCACAGCTTCGAGTTTCAGCGCAGCCTCGTCGCCAACGGATTCGGTGTTTCCCTGACCTATACCAGGCCCTTCGGCGACCGCAGCTACGACGGTCAGCCCTTGGTGTGTCGCCCGATACGCGAAACGCTGCCCACCCAGCGCATCGTACTGGCCTACGATCAGCGCTACCCGTTAACGCCGCCCGCCGAAGCATTCAAAAACCAGGCCGTTGCCTGGTTCCAGGAAAGAGTACCTTTTGTCTGAGGCAGCGCCCGGGCGCCTATGACGCTGAAGCGGCGACAACCTGCCAACAACAAAATAAACAAATGCATTTTTAGCAAAAATACAATTATTCTTTGCCCATGATCAAAGAACTGAAAACGTTTATCGCCGTGGCAAGAGAAGGCACGTTCGCTGCGGCGGGCAGCAAGATCGGGCTCACCCAGGCCGCTGTCAGTGCGCAGATGCAGCGCCTTGAAGCTGAACTGGGCGTCGAGCTGTTCGACCGAAAAGGACGTTCAGCCCAGCTCAACCGCATGGGGCAGCAGGTGTTGTTACAAGGTCAGGATCTGGTGCGCCAGTTCAGCAGCCTCGGCACTACGACAGTAGGGCTACCCGCGAGCGTGCTGGTGACCATCGGCGCAATTGCCTCTGTACAACGCTCCTTTCTGCCGGAAGCGCTGGCTCGGTTTCATCAGCAATTCTCCGCGTGCAGGACGCGCGTCATTCCCGGCCTGTCCATGGACCTGGTCAATCAGGTGGATGCTGGCGAGATCGACATGGCAGCGATCATCCGCCCGCCCTTCTCACTGCAAAGCGACTTGCGCTGGACAACGCTGGTCCGTGAACCCTATCGCCTTATCGTGCCTGCTGACATGCAGGGGGATGACTGGGCCGAACTGATTTCGGCTCATCCATTCATTCGTTACGATCGATCGTCATTTGGTGGCCGACAGGTCGATAGGTTCCTGCGCCAGACCCATGTCTCGCTGCGCGAAGTCTGCGAGCTCGATGAACTGGATGCGATTATGAAACTGGTCGCCAACGGCGTCGGCGTCGCATTGGTTCCGGAAACGGCAACCCTGCAGAGATGGCACGCCGGTGTGCGCTCTATCGACTTGAAAGAGCATACGTTCCATCGCGATATCGGGCTGGTACATCGCGCTCGCCGCAGCCTGACCGAACCGGTAACCGCGCTGGTCCAACTGATCAACGAACACGCTCTGACTCGTTAGCGCTGCTCCCGCTCTAGCAGGCCTGGCGCAACATAGTGTGCGCCAGGCTTTTTACTATTTTGCGAACAGCTGACTCATGTCCTTGAACGCCTTGAACTCAAGCGCATTACCGCAGGGATCGAACAGGAACATGGTGGCCTGCTCACCCACCTGCCCCTTGAATCGAATGTAGGGTTCGATGACGAACTCGGTGCCGAAGGATTTCAAGCGCTCGGCCAGAGCTTCCCACTGAGCCCATTCCAGAATGATGCCGAAGTGCGGAACCGGCACGTCGTGACCGTCTACCGGGTTGCTGTGCACGCTCTCTTGAGAGGCGGTTTTCGGGTGTTCATGAATCACCAACTGGTGCCCGTAGAAATCGAAGTCGACCCACTGATCGCTGGAGCGCCCTTCGGAAAGACCGAACACTTCACCGTAGAAGGCACGTGTCGCGGCCAGGTCATAAACCGGGATTGCAAGGTGGAAAGGAGAAAGACTCATCAGGACTCCGATTGCAGCTCTTGGTGGCGTGTGAGCCTGACAGCGTGCTCGCTGTCCGGCGACTTATTCAAGTTCCACTCATGCTAAGGCCGGGCGATACCAATAAAAATCAATATATATTTTAAAGATTCACAAATTATTTTTGTGATAGCGGCCACGCTCAAGCACCAGGCCAGCTCACGAATGCAGGCTGATCCAGCCGTTGATCCCTACATACATCCCGACACAGATAATCAGGACGCTGGACAGGTAAGGTGCGCGTCGAGCAGCTGCACTGAGCCAGGGGAAACGATTCGAGGCTTTTCGCGCACCGATGGCGGCGGCAGCGCCAACGGTGACCAGCGTGACGGCGAGACCCAGGCTGAAACAGATCACCATCATCGCGCCCAAGGTGACCTGCTTCACCTGCAGGCACAGCAGCAACACGGTGATGGCTGCTGGGCAAGGGATAAGCCCCCCGGTCAAGCCGAACATCAGGATCTGGCCATTGCTGACCTCGCGATGGATGAAGCGCTTGCGAATGTCGTCGGCATGGGCCTTTTCATGGGCGTCCTGATAGCCTTCGGCGCTCAGGTTCAAGCCGTCCAGATCACTGTGGTCATGGCTGTGATTGTGACCATGCTCGTGCTCATGGGAGTCCACGCCGTGCTCATGGCCATGGCCTGTATGCCCGTGACTGAGCCTGGCACTTTCGACCTTATACAACTGCTCGCCACGCCAGGTGCGCCATAGCATCCACAATGCAATGGCGATGATCACGGCAGATGACCCGAGCTGGAAGTAAGGTTCCGTGGTTTCAGCATCCAGCCCCTGGCCCAGATACATCCCGCCGATTGCCACCAGCCAGACAACGGCGGTGTGCGAAACGGTAGCGGCGACGCCGAGCATCACGGCCTGTTTCACAGAGCCACGAATGGCCACAATGAACGCCGCCATCATGGTTTTTGAATGCCCAGGCTCCAGCCCGTGCAACGCGCCCAGCAAAATGGCACTGGGGAAATACAGCCAGGCGTGCGACCCCCCTTGCTGTAACAGCTCGACGAAGTTGGGCATGTGAGACCTAGAGGTATTTGGTGATTTGCTTGAAGGCTTCCAGCGGTGCCCGCTCGCCCTTGGCGAGTGAACCGAGCGTGTCTTCAAGGCAGTGATCGATATGATCCTGAATCAACGTTCGCTTGGCCTGGCACACCGCTTTCTCGACCGCGTGCAGCTGCTGGGCGATGTCCACGCACTCGCGCCCGTCTTCGATCATGGTGATGATGCTGCGCAAATGGCCGTCGGCCCGTTTCAGGCGCTTGATAACAGCTATGTGGGACTGGTGCGTATGGCCGTGGGGGTGGTCGTGTTCACTCATGGCTTGAGCTCTGGCCTGGACAATTCAGACCGGCACTCTATCCTCCCAGGGAGGATAGAGTCAAAGGTAATGCAGGATTGGAACCGGAAGCGAGCCCACCTATGAAAACCTGTTCAATTCATCCCGTTGAATGCCAGCTCGCTGTCCTTGATATTGGCAATCGGCCCGAGAATGGCTGGATCGAAGTCGCGGAGTGGCGCGCCCTGACGCAACAACTCTGGCAGGTCCGGATTGGCCAGCGCACCCTTGCCCACTGCGATGATGTCCGCACCTTGGCGAAGCACCTGGTCGGCTTTTTGCGGATCGTGCAGGCCGCCATTGGCGATCAGCGCAACACCCGGCGCGTAGCGACGGGCCAGTTCGACCAGGCTGGCTTCACCCTGGGCAAAGGCCGGCTGCCATGCTTCATGTTCGGTCACATGGATGTAATCGACGCCGGCATCGGCCAGCGCATCGAAAATGATTTCGGCATCGCTCTCGTCCCCCGCCCATTTGTGCTGAAAGTCGTTGACCTTGCCTTGTGAAAGACGCACGCCCACCGGTGCCTGCCCGGCGACTTTTTTCACTGCGGCGATGACCTCGAGCGTCAGTCGCAGACGCTGTCCGACCTCACCGCCCCATTGATCGGTGCGCTGATTGCTGTAGTCGGTCAAAAACTGATCGAGCAGGTAGCCGTTCGCCCCATGTATCTCGACACCGTCAAAGCCTGCAGTGCCAATCGCCAGTTGCGCCGCGTGGGCGAACCCGTCAATGGCCTCGGCAATGTCCTTGTCACTCATCGCTTGCGGGATCCGGTAGCTGCCCGCGCCGTAATAGAACGCCATCTGTTCGCCCTTGGGACGAATGGCCGAAGGACCCGCAGACTCGCTGACGAAGCGATTGGCCTGGCTGAGCGCGCCGGCGTGCATGAGTTGCGCAATCATGACACTGCCATGCCGGTGCACAGCATCGGTCGTAGCACGCCAGGCCTGAGCCTGCTCGTCATCGGTGAGCCCGGGCTGGAAGCGGTAGCCTTGGGAAAAACGGCGATCGGTGTAGTTACCCTCGGTGACGATCAGGCCGAAACCACCCTTGGCGAATCGCTCGTAATAGCGCGTCATGGCCTGCGTTGCACTGCCCTGCTCGTCCGCGCTCACGCGTGTCATGGGCGCCACCGCAAACCTGTTCTTCAGTTTCAGATGACCGATATCGAACGGAGCTGTAACGTGTTTGTTTGTCTCGTTCATACTTCAAATCCTCACTGTGCAGACCGGCTACCAATTGCCCGCTGTCATTGACAGAACCTGCAGCAACGGTAAGGGGTGGCGCAGCCCATTGGAACCCGGCCGTGCAGATAAGGCGCTTTAACGAAAATGGATAGAATCCGTGCAAATATCTGACATAGAGGTGTTCGCCGCCATTGCTTCCAGCAGGAGCCTGTCGGAAGCGGCGCGTCGACTCGGGTTGTCGCCGATGGCAATCTCCAGGCGTCTGGCTGCGCTGGAAAACGACCTGGGCGTCAGGCTGGTTCACCGCACAACCCGCTCGGTATCGCTGACGCCGGAGGGCGAAGTGTTTCTGCCCCACGCCAAAACCATGCTGCACACCAGCGAAACCGCCCGCGCCACGCTGAAAGGCGATACCGGTAAGGCCAGTGGCGTGTTGCGGGTGACAGCACCCAGCGTGTTTGGTCAGACTGTCATCATGCCGCTGCTGCCGGTATTGATGCAGGAGAACCCGGCACTGAGTGTCGACCTGACACTGTCGGACAGCATCGTGGACATCGCCGGGTTAGGCATCGATGTCGCCATTCGGATCGCCACGATACGTGACTCTGCGCTGGTGGCCAGATCGCTGGCGCCCAACCCACGGGTCGTGTGTGCAAGCCCCGACTACCTGATGCGGCGCGGCCAGCCATCGGTACTCGACGAGCTCCGCCAACACCCATGCATAACCTTGCATGCGATGCCTTACTGGACGTTCATCAGAGAGGGCGAGCCGGTGGCCATTCGCGCTCAGGGTACGTTCTCGGCCAACAGCGTCGAAGCGGTGCGCACGGCGTGCAAACAGGGCCTGGGGCTGGCCATGCTGACCTATTGGGACGTTCAGCAGGAAATCCGTGCAGGCAGCCTTCTGCAGATACACTTCGAAGACGTCATCCCCGAGCAACTGTCGGTGACGGCCGTATTGCCGACCCGCCAGCGCGTACCTCACCGGGTACGCCTGTTCGTCGACCGCCTTGAAGCAGAGCTCAAGAAAAATACGGTTTGAAGCAAGGTGTCAGTGCCATGGTGCAACCTGTATCGGCTCAAACCGGCTGCAGTTTCGTCCTTCATGCTTGGCCCGGTACAAGGCCCGGTCGGCTTCCGCCAGCAATGCTGCTGCAATCGGGTCAGGCGCAGTACCGGCCGCCACGCCCGGGCGCGGGATGGGCAGCGCGCCAGCCTCCAGACTTGCCACCCCCACCGACACTGTCACCCGGCCCAGGTCGCTGGTTTCATGGAGCCTGGCAAGGCCATGAATGTGCTCCACGATTTCCTCCGCCAGCCGGCAGGCACCCTCTGCGCCGGTATCCGGCAATAGCACGGCGAACTCCTCGCCCCCATAACGGGCCACCAGATCGGTAGACCTGTGCACGCAATGTTTCACGGCATGGGCAATGGCAATCAGGCACTCATCGCCTTGCAAATGGCCATAGTGATCGTTGTAGCGCTTGAAGAAATCGATATCGAGCAACAGCAGCGAAAATGCCCCCTGATTGCGCCGCACGCGCAGCCATTCACGCTCGATGCTCTCGTCGAGAAAACGCCGGTTGGCCAGCCCCGTCAGCCCATCGGTCTGGGCCAGCAGGTTGAGCTGGTCCATCGCCATTTTCAGGCGCAGGTGGGTCTTTACGCGCGCCGTGACGATCAACGGCTGAATGGGTTTGCCGATGAAATCCACCGCACCCAGCGCCAGTCCGGCTTCCTCGATGCGGGTTTCGGTATGGCTGGTGATGAAGATGACCGGGACGTCTTCCAGCAGTTGATCGGCCTTTAGCGTCTCGCAGACCTCAAACCCGCTCATTCCAGGCATCTCGGCGTCGAGAAGGATAAGGTCCGGACGCATGTCCCGGACCATCTTCAGGGCCTGGGCGCCACCCGTGGCAAAACGAATCTGTCCCAGGCCATTGAGAACTTTGCTCAGCACACGAATGGCGGAAATATCATCATCGACAATCAGCAGGCTAGGTACAGGTTGCATGATGGACGAAGCTCCTTTTTATAAGTCGGCACGTTCGAGCAGGTGCAGTGCCTGTTCGAACTCGAGTCCTTCAATGGTTTGCCAGAGCTGTTCGACCAGTGCCTGTCCGGCCAGCTCCTGAAGCGCGACAGCAGCCAGCGGAAACTGGTCCAGCGCGGCGATATCACGGTTTTCAAGCAATTCACGCAAGGTCGATAACGCCTGTCGGGAGGCATCGGGATCCGCATCGATACGCGGGGCCGGTGTCCTTTCCTCAAGCACCGGCGTGCGGTCTTGCAAAGCACGGAAAGCGGCGCTCACACCCCGCAGAGCCGGCTCAGGGTCCGTACCGTGGCGCAGCAGGGCTTCCGCCTGCCCGGCATGCAGCCCTAATTGCCTAGCGCCGAGCAGCAGCGCAGCACCGCGCAGCTTGTGCAGGTCAGCCATCGTTTGATCGGGGCTCTGTCGCGCCCGTGCCAGAAGGCTCTCGCTCTCGCCGAACGCGGCAAATTCATTGAAAAAGCGCCGCAGGGACGAGAGAAACAAGGGCACATCATTGCCTAGCCGAGCGGCGACCTCCTGGGTGTCGATACCTTCGATCACCGGCCATGCAGAGCCTGTCGGGGCTTCCTGCAGCAAGGTGCCGACCGCCAGCGGAGCGCCTCGAACACGCTCGACGGCACGACGTACCGCCCGGATCAGGGCGGCGGGGTCCAGAGGCTTGGTGAGGAAGTCATCCATACCCGCGAGCTCGGCCTGTCGCCGCTCCTCTGCCAGGGCGCCTGCGGTCAACGCCAGCACGGGCAATCGTGTCAGGCCCAGTTCATTGCGCAAGCGCCGCGTGGCCTCATAACCATCCATTTCCGGCATCTGCACATCCATCAGCACGGCATCGAATACATCTGGCGTCTGACGCAGTCGTTCAAGGGCCAGCAGACCATTGCTGCAGGTCTGAACCACAGCGCCCTGTTGCTGCAACAACAGGCTGGCGACCTCCAGATTGATCTCGCTGTCGTCCACCAGCAGCAGGTGCAATCCACTCAGCCAGAGCGTCATGGAGGTATCCATTCGCGTGGCCTGAATGACCCTTTCGGTGCTGCCCTGGTACTTGGCGATACAGGCATTGACCGCGTTGAACAAGGCCGAGCTGTCCAGCGGCTTGAGCAATACCTTGTCGACCAGAGGGAGCAGTTCTTCCCGGATCCCGGACGGGCTCACCAGAATGACCGGAAGCGGCGTCGCCTCGATCAGTTGTTGCACCTGCTCAACCTGCGGCTGCTGCCAGTCCACCAACAACACATCCGGCAATGGCGCGTTGACGTGATTACGCTCTTGCAAGGCCACGTGCAGCGCCTGTTCGTCGGTCAGGCTTGCCACTCGCCAGCCCAGGCCGCGACATAAGCGTTGCAGCGCCGTGGACGACTGTACGTCGTCGCTGAGCAGCATGACCTCCAGACTGCTTCCCGGGCCGGACGGCTCCAGATCGCTCTGGCTGCTCTGAAACGGCAACTCCACCCAGAACTCGCTGCCGGTGCCGAGTTCGCTCTCCACCCCTATCCGGCCGCCCATCTGCTCGGCCAGCCCGCGCACCACCGACAAACCCAGTCCGGTGCCGCCAAAACGCCGCGTGGTAGACGCATCCGCCTGTGTGAACGGCGCAAACAGCTGGCCGAGTGCATTGGCCGGTATGCCACAGCCCGTGTCCTGCACAGAGAATCGCAACCAGCAAGTATCGGCGTGATCGTCTTCACGACTCACTGTCACATCGACTCCGCCGACTGTGGTGAACTTGAGCGCATTGCCGACCAGATTCATGAGGATCTGGTTGACCCGCAATGCGTCTCCTATCAACTGGCCAGGCAGCGATGCCACGACGCTGACAGAAAAACGCAGGCCTTTCTCCTGCGCCTGGGGCGTGAACAGCTCGCCCAGTTCGTCGAGCAGTTGTCGAGGGCTGAAGGGGTTATGTTCCAGCCGCATCTCTCCCGCCTCGATCTTGGCGATGTCGAGGATATCGTTGATGATCCCCAACAAGGTCCGGCCGGCAATCTGCAGCTTGGTCAGCAACTGGCGTTGCTGGTCGTTCAAGGCGGTGTTGTGCAGCAGGTGGGAGATGCCGATCACGGCGTTCATGGGCGTGCGAATTTCATGGCTCATGTTGGCCAGGAACAGACTTTTGGCCGCATTGGCAGCTTCGGCGCTGGACTTGGCCGCGTGCAATTCGGCGCTATGGTGCAGCCGTTCGGTGATGTCCTGAGCGATACCCAGATGACCGATGAGTTCTCCGTCGGCGGTACGGATCGGGGTGATGATCATCAGCACAGGGACCGTCGTGCCATCCTTGCGTACGTAGGTCCATTGTCGGGTTTCCGAACCTTCGAGGGATGCTTTGTAGCAAAAGACGTCAATGCCTTCGATCGGGGTGCCGTATTCACGACTCAGCTCAGCGGAGCGTGCGGCCACTTCTTCAGGAAGATGAAACACGCCTGGACCGTTGCCGCTGACCATTTCCGCATTGCTGTAGCCCAGCAGCAATTCGGCGCCCCGATTGAACACAAAGATCTGCCCCTGCATATCGGTAGCGATGATCGAAACCTCCGAAGAGGCGTCCAGCACCCCCTGCAGCAAACCCGCCACTCTGGACAGCTCTGCAGTGCGCTCGCTGACCTGTTGCTCAAGCTGTGCGTTGAACTCCATGAGGTAGCGTTCGACGCGCTTGCGGTCGGTGATGTCGTGCATCATTTTCGCCGCGCCGAGTATGGTGCCGTCCGTCTCGCGGATGAAGCTGCAGGTAATGGTCACATCGATCAATTGACCGTTCTTGTGCAGACGCCGGGTTTCCAGCGTCGGGCCTCGCTCACCCCGGGCCACCCTTTCCAACAACTGTTCGTCTTCATGAACCAGATCTGGCGGAACCAGCAGTGGCGCCAATGGACAGCCCAGCACTTCGTGCTCGTCATAGCCGAACATCTGCTCGGCAGCCCGGTTCCAGGTGATGATCCGACCGTTCAGGGCTTCACCGATGATCGCGTCGCTGGAGTTTTCGACGATAGTGGCCAGCCTGGCCTGACCGGCAACCACCTGCTGTTTGCGCTGACGGGACAACAGTAGAGTGCCAACCAGCACCGTCAACATCAGGCTGACCAGTGTGCCGATGATGAACACCCTGCCCGCCGGAACCGGATCGAGTGCCTCGGCAAATGCCGGGTGAGCGCCTACCTCCATGCGCCACACGCGCCCATAGATGTCTCGTTCGAAAGCATAGGTCTGCAAGACCTCCTGCTCATGACCGCTTTCCGGAGTCTGGTAGATCAGATGCTGGCCTTCGCTGACGTCATAAAGCTTCAAGTGCACTCTGTGGTTGAGAGGGTCCAGATTGCTCATCACCTCACGCATGGCCAACGGCGCATAGGTCCAGCCGATCAGGGATGTTTCGCGCAGGGCGATATCGGTCGGGGTTTCAGGGGTGCTGTAAACCGGTAACAGGAATAGGAAAGCACGCAAGTGGTCATCATTGTCCTGCAGCAGGGTAATGGGCGCCGACAGGGTGGCAGCGCCACTGCGCATGGCCTGAAGGGCTGCATCGCGACGATGCTCCTCGGAGGCGATGTCCAGCCCCAGTGCCTGGACGTTGCGGGCCAGCGGGTCGATGAATTGAATGATGAAACGGTCTCCCTGCTGGGCACCCAGCCGACCAAGACTGAAGTCCGGCCTGCCATCTGCCCTGACACGCCTCACGAATTCGGCCTCATCGCTGGCCGCGACACGACGGATGAAGCCGAACCCGCGCGCGCCAGGGTATTCCTTCTCGATATTGCGCCCTTTGCTGTAGCGGCTCATCTGGCTGCTGTTGATATGCTCGAGGTCCAGCATATGAACGGCACCGCGCAGGCCTCGAAGACGGTACTCGTACACCCTAAGTCGTGCCTGCAAGTTATCGCCGATGCCCTCTCCGGCCTCGTTGAGCGCCTGTTCTATACGCGTATCGATCGATCTGCGCTGTTCATGGCTGGCAATAAAGCTGACGCTGAGCCCGGCCAGCAGAACCACAGCCATCCAGCCAACGAGCCACGTGAGAGAGCTTTTCTTCATCAATCAGACACTCGTTTTCAATCCTGAATACTGTGAGGTGACCAGAGGACACCGTCCGCCTGCCCTGGCGTGTCTCTGCGACCTCAAGCGTAGATTGTCTTCGACCAAGCGCCAGTGACGTTGCCATCGCCATCGCTGCATGGTTTATCGCGTGCAAGTGGTCGCAGGGCATTTGCCAGCAGCCACCTGCAACTTCGGGCGTCGGTCTGGCCGATGAAAGGGACGATTTTGATCGGACTCAGTGACGACGACCAAAAGTCTCGTTTTTGACAAAGCGCTGTTTGCCAAGAACATAAAGCCTTAAAAGATACTAAATAAGCATAATAAAAAATAAATTAATCACAAAAACCTATATTAGCTTAGAAGAAAAAAGACTTTTACAGCGCATGACCATAAGAATACGGTCTTAAGAAATCAGTGCTGAAGCACTGTGCTCGACTTGAAGAGGACCTCCCATGCGCCGTACACCGCCTTCGACTTTTTCGACTGGACTCGCCCCCCGGAGCGCAGTGCGATGACTGGGCGCACGTTCCTCCCGCGCCTGCTGCTCGCCGCCTTCACAGCCATTACCCTGCTCGGCTGCTCACCCTCCGGCCCGGACGGCCAGGCAGCCAAAACCCTCAAAGTGGCGTTCTTCAGAGACAACACCACGCTGGTCAGCCTTGACCCCTTTCAGGTGTACTGGCTGGAGCATCGGGTGGTGCTGCGCAATATAGCCGAGTCCCTGACCGATCAGGACCCGCAGACCGGCAAGATCATTCCCTGGCTGGCAGAACGCTGGGAAGTCAGTGACAACGCGCTGGAATATACCTTTCACTTGCGCAAGGACGTGACCTTCAGCAACGGCACACGTTTCGACGCTCAAGCGGTGAAGACGGCCTACGACGCGGACAAGTCGTTCGCCGCACAACTGCCAGCCACCTTCGGCGCCACTTACCTCAAAGGCTACGACCACGCCGAGGTACTGGACGACTTCACCATCAAACTGGTGCTGGCCCAACCTAACGCGGGCTTCCTGCAAGCCACCTCCACCACCAATCTCGCCATTCTTGCTCCAGAGTCCTACGCACTCAGCGTCAAGGAGCGTTCGTTGGGCGCGATCATTGGCACCGGGCCATTCGTGCTGGAGCGCTACACGCCTGAAAGCGGTTTGCGCCTGATCAAACGCAAGGGCTATGCCTGGCCATCGGCCAATGCGCAGAACAAGGGCGAGGCGCATCTGGATGCGGTCGAGGTCAGCTACGTGCCGGAAGAAAGCGTCCGTAACGGCCAGTTCGTTCAGGGGCAGGTGGACATCCTCTGGCCGCGCAATCCGTTCTCCGAGGTGGACCTCAACCTGTTCAAGTCCAGGGGCGCGACCATTCAGAGCCGTTCGCTGCCAGGACCTGCGCTGAACCTGTACCCCAACACGCGTGGCAATCGCATTCTTGCCGACCGCAACGTGCGCCTGGCCCTGCAAAAGGCAATCGACCGCAAGACCTACGCAGCCACCGTTTACAACCCGCAATTCCCGGTGGTCTCCGGCATCTACGACGTCACCACGCCGTTTTATAAAAGCCAGGCCGACAAACTGACCTACGACCCTCAAGGTGCAGAGCGCCTGCTCGACGCTGCGGGCTGGCAGAAAAACGCCGACGGCTATCGTTATAAGGAAGGCAAGCGCCTGAAGCTGGCCTACAACCTGTCACCCGCCGAAACCGCTGGTGATGTGCTGATTCAGGATCAACTGCGCAAGGTGGGTATCGAGCTCAAGCTTAACGTGGTGACCACCGCCGAGTGGGCTGCGGCCAATGCGGCAGGCAATTATGACCTGACGTCCACCTACATGACCCGCGCCGACCCGATCATTCTGCAGACCATCATCGACCCGCGCAGTGCCAACAGCTCGACGCTGGCGACCAACCTTTACGCGCCGGAAACGCTGCCCAAGGCCCTTGAGCTGTTCGACGCAGGACTGACCGCCACGCAAAGCGAACAGCGCGCCAGGGCTTATGGCGAGTTGCAGGACCTGCTGGTCGACGAGGGCTCGGCGATCCCGGTTTACGAGCGCGTCTGGCAAGCCGCCACGGCGAAAAACGTACGCAATTTCCACTGGACGGCGGAAGGCTTTGCGCTGTTCAACGACATCGAGTTGGCAACGCCATGAGTCGCTATATCCTCAGTCGGATCGCGCAAGCGCTACTGGTACTTTGGGGTGCCTACAGCGTCACCTATTTCATTCTTTACCTGCTGCCCGGCGACAGCCTGTCGATCATGCTCAGCGCCTCGGGTGTCGAAATCGACTCCCTGTCCGCGCAGGACCTCGCCAAGGCCAAGCTCTATTACGGACTGGACCGCGGCATCTTCGAGCAATACGTCGATTTGCTGTGGGGAGCGTTACATGGCGACTTCGGCAATTCGCTGACGCTCAACCGCCCGGTTTCGGAATTACTGATCGAGCGTCTGCCACAAACCCTGAGCCTTGCGGGGCTGGCCATTGTTCTGTCACTGATCGGCGGGACAGGTCTGGCGTATCTCACCGCCTACGTACGCTGGCAGCCCTTGAAAGTCGCCTTGTCACGCCTGCCGTCGCTGGGCTTCTCGGTGCCGGTCTTCTGGATGGGCCTGCTGTTCATTCAACTGTTCGCGTTCACTCTTGGCTGGTTCCCGGCGACCGGCAATCAGGGATTCTCCAGCCTTATATTGCCCGCCGTCACGCTGGCGATCCCCAGCGCCGCGGTGTACGCCCAGGTCCTGCAACGTGGCTTTCAGGGCGTCTGGAAAGAGCCCTACATCATCACCGCTTATGCCAAGGGCCTGAACCGCGCGCAGGTTCAGGCCCGCCATGCGTTCAAGAATGCTGCCCTGCCGCTGCTCACACTGATCGGCCTACAGGTCGGCAACACAGTGTCCGGCGCAGTGCTGGTGGAAACCATTTTCGCCCGCTCCGGGGTCGGTCGACTTGCCCAGGAAGCCGTTTTGCGCCAGGACATCCCGGTGGTACTGGCCATCGTTGCGGTCTCTGCAGCTGCGTTCGTCGTGGTCAATCTGATCGTTGACCTGATGTACCCCGCGCTGGATCCGCGCATCGCCCACACGCCAAAGGTCTCCTGACGCCATGACTATCTTCGACAACCGCCTTGCGCGCCTGACCCGCCTTGTTGATCCCAGTCAAAACCTTCCCGGCAACAACGCACCTGCCGCGCAGTGGCAGCGACGCAGCAGCCTGAGTCGCGCCGTGGAGGCCGCCAGGCCCCTGCTGCGCCGCCCGGGGTTTCTGCTCGCTGTGGCAATGGTCGCCTTTGCGTTGCTGGCGGCGCTGGCACCCAACCTGCTGAGCAGCTACGCACCTTACGCCACCTCGCCCAGCGACAAGCTCACCGCGCCAAATGCAGCGCACTGGTTCGGTACCGACGAACTGGGTCGTGATCTCTATACCCGCGTGGTACACGGTTCGAGCCTTTCGGTACAGGCCGCATTGCTGGCGGTGGGCATCGCCATGGCCGGTGGCCTGAGCCTGGGGGTGATTTCCGGTTTCGCAGGCGGGCGCATCGATGCAGTGATCATGCGTCTGATCGATGTATTGCTGGCCCTGCCCGGCTTGCTACTGGCGCTGGCGATTGTCACCGCCATCGGGTTCGGCACCCTTCCGGTAGCCATAGCAGTAGGCGTGGGGATCATCCCCGGCTTCGCGCGCACCACCCGCGCCGAAGTATTGCGCGTCAAGACCCTGCCTTACGTCGAGGCCGCGCGGCTGGGCGGTGCAAGCTGGACGCGAACCCTGCTGCGCCACATCCTGCCGAACGCCTGGGGCCCGGTAGCGGTGCTCGCCACACTGGATTTCGGTGCAGCGATTCTGGCGACTGCCGGGCTGAGTTTCCTCGGCTTTGGTGCCGAACCACCGGCTGCCGAATGGGGCACGTTGATCGCCAACGGTCGTCACTTCCTGATAACCGCACCCTGGGTGTCGCTGCTGCCGGGCCTGTTCGTGGTTGGCGTAGTGTTCAGCTTCAACCACATCGCCCGCACTCTGGAAGAGACTCAACGATGACCGATACCGCTCAACTGATCGACATTCGTCATCTGAGTGTCGCTTACCGTTTCGACGGCCAGATCAACCAGGCCGTGCGCAACGTATCCTTTCAGGTCGCCCGGGGTGAAACCGTAGCGATTGTCGGCGAATCCGGCTCCGGCAAGTCGACGATGGCCAACGCCATACTCGGCCTGTTACCGGACAATGCCGCCATCACCAGCGGCGATCTGCACGTCGATGGACACGATCTTGGCCATGCCGGCGAACGCGAGAAACGGCGAATTCGCGGCAGCACCATCGGCCTGGTGCCCCAGGACCCGATGGTCGGCCTAAACCCTACCCTGCGCATCGGCCGACAAATCGCCGAAGCACTGATTCAGCCCCACGGCCGGCGTTACCCGGCAGTGGATGCCGATGTGCTGGAGTTGCTGCAGCAGGTCGGTCTGGACAGGCCGGTATTGCGCGCTCGCCAGTATCCGCACGAACTGTCCGGTGGCATGCGTCAGCGCGTGCTGATCGCCATCGCCCTGGCTGGCAATCCTCGCCTGATCATCGCCGACGAGCCCACCAGCGCGCTGGACGTGACGGTACAACGCAAGATCCTTGATCATCTGCAACGTCTGGTGGCCGAGCGTGGTATTTCCCTGGTGATCATCACCCACGATCTGGGCGTGGCGGCCGACCGGGCCGACCAAGTGCTGGTGATGAACAAGGGCGAACTGGTCGAACAAGGCCCTCCGCAACAGATACTCATCGCGCCTCGCCATGCCTATACCCGCGCACTGATCGCCGCAGCACCGGCTTTCGGCCAGCGCAAGAGCCCGGCAACAGTGCGACCGGTCGCGAGCAGCGACACACCTCTGCTGACCCTGAACAACATCGGCAAGACCTATCGTCTGCCCTACGTGAAAGGCGAAGACGCCGACCTCCAGGCGCTGCAAGACGTCAACTTCAAGGTGTATCCCGGCCAGACCCTGGCCATCGTCGGCGAGTCCGGCTCTGGTAAAAGTACTGCGTTGCGCATCGCACTGGGTCTGGAAAAACCCACCCACGGACGAGTGCAGCTGGACGGCCAGGATGTCACCGACCTGGGCTGGCGCGAATTCAGACCGCTGCGGCGGCGTATCCAGTTAGTGCAGCAAAACCCGTTCGCGGCCCTTGACCCACGCTTCACGTTATTCGAAAGCATCGTCGAACCCCTGGTCTCGTTCGGCCTGCTCAAAGGCCGCGAACTGGAGCAGGCCGCACGCCGGTTGATAGAGCGAGTGCAGTTGCCCGTGGCCTATCTGGACCGCCTGCCCCGCGAGCTTTCCGGTGGCCAGCGTCAGCGGATTGCCATTGCCAGAGCGCTGGCCCTGCAGCCCGATCTGCTGCTGCTCGATGAGCCGGTTTCGGCACTGGACGTGTCGGTGCAGGCGCAGATTCTCGACTTGCTGGTCGAGCTGCAAGCCGAATCGGGCATCGCCTACGTGCTGGTGTCCCACGACCTTGCAGTGGTCGCCAGCGTTGCCCATCAGGTACTGGTGCTCAAGCATGGCAAGACCGTCGAGCAGGGTCTGGCCGAGGATGTTTTTGCCAGGCCTGAAGCGGCTTACACCCAGGAGTTGATTGCCGCGATACCTGGCCGGCGTCTGGAGTTACAAACAGGGACGCACTGACAAATGCCTGGGCTTGCACCAATTGGTCGCACGACGTTTGCAACCCATGGCCTCGGCGACTGCGTATATGCATATTCCTTATCGATATTTAAATTATCTTTTTAATAGCTATAGAGTTTCGCCTTATGCACCAAACGTTGCCGAAGCAGGATGCAGGCAAGACCAGGCTACCTTGCGCACCTGACTCGCATGTTCAGGCCGCATCAGCAACAAGCCCCCATCCTCCTACTTCGAGCACCCGCAATGAAAGGCATCACCCCCCTGTCGTTCCCAGCCCTGATGGGTTCAGCGCTGCTGCTGAATGCCGTCGTTTCATTCCCTGCCCTGGCCGGACTGCTGGAAAAAGGCCGCACTGACGGCCTGACCGCTGGCATCGCCAATGAACAGCCCTATGCCTACATCGGCACCGATGGCAAAGCCACCGGGGCCAACGTCGAGATACTGCGGGCGATTCTCGAACCGCTGGGCATCAAGCAGATCGAGACGCCTATCACTGACTTCGGTTCGCTGGTGCCGGGTCTGGCAGCAGGTCGTTTCGACTTGATCGGTGCAGGCCTGTTCATCAATCCGAATCGCTGCAAGGTCATCGCGTTCTCCAACCCGGTGACGCGATCCGGCGGTGCGTTCATTGTCAAAACCGGCAACCCGCTGAACCTGCACAGCCTCAAGGACGTCGCCAGCAACGCCAAGGTGCGCCTGGCCACTCAACCTGGCAGCAATCAGGTTCAGGAAGCCAAAGACAGCGGTATCGCCAACGGCAACGTGGTGTTGTTCGACAAGGACACCGAGGCATTGGCCGCCTTGCAGGCGGGTCGCGTGGACGTGGTGTATTTCCCGGACGCCGAAGTCATCAGTCTGATCAAGAAAGCCAACAGTCCGGACATCGAGCGCGCCTTGCCTTTCGAGCAGATTCCGGACGCCAGTGGCAAACCGGGCTGGAATTACCACGCCTACGGCCTGCCAAAAAACGATCCGGCCTTCGAACAGGCCTTCAACGAACAACTGGCCAAACTCCGGGCGTCGGGCGAGCTGCTGAAAATCCTGCAGAAGTACGGCTATACCGAAAACGAACTGGCTGACCCGGCCATCACCGCAGCCCAACGCTGCAACCCATGATCTGCCCCGCCCCGCAAGGGCGCGCAGTAAACGGCCCTGACCCACACGAGTACGGCCATGCCTGTTGATGCTGCAACACTGGAAACCGCAGGTTTCATTGCCAGACAACTGGCCCACGGCGCCTGGATCACCCTGCAGATCACCGTGCTTGCCGAACTGCTGGTACTGGTGCTCTCATTTGTAATCGCCCTGATGCGCCTGTCGCCATTCCGGGCGTTACGCTGGTTCGCCACGGTGTATGTCGAGGTGCTGCGTGGCATCTCGGCATTGGTGCTGCTGTTTTACCTGTTCTTCATTCTGCCGCTGTTCGGCATCCGCCTGTCCCCCATGACCACCGGCGTGCTGGGGCTGGGCCTGACGTTTTCGGCGTATGGCGCGGAAATCATTCGTTCGGCATTGATCAACGTCAGCCAGGGTCAACGTGACGCTGTGCGTGCGCTGGACTTCGGGCCGATAAGCGCGTTTCGGCGAATCATTCTGCCGCAGGCCCTGCCGTTCATGATCCCGCCGATGGGTAATCAATTGGTCGAGCTGCTGAAAACCACGTCACTGGTCTCACTCATCACCCTCACCGACCTGACCTTTACCGGCAGTCAATTGATCACCACGCTGGGCCAGCAAACGCTGATCTGGAGCATCGTGCTGGTGTGCTATTTCGTGATGGCCTGGCCATTGAGCTGGCTGGTCAAGCGTTATGAGCAGCACGCCACCGCGTGGCGCACGGCCAGGGGATGAACGATGGAGTTTGATATCGCATTCGTCTGGTCGATTCTGCCGGAGCTGTTTCAGGGCTTGCTGGTGACCGTGCAGGTCGTGGTGCTGGGGTTCCTGCTCGCGGTTTTGCTCGGTCTGATCCTGGCCCTGACACTGCGCTCGCAGATAACCATCGTGCATCGCCTGAGCAAAGGCTACCTGAGCTTTTTCCGTAATACGCCGTTGATGGTCCAGTTGTATGTGCTGTTCTTCGCGCTGCCGCTGGCGGGCATCACCTTCCCGGCGATCACCACCGGTGTGATAGGTCTTGGCTGCTATTACGCGGCCTATATCGCCGAAGCGTATCGCGGTGCCATTGACGACATCCCGGCCGGACAGTGGGAAGCCGCACGCGCCCTTGATTTCAATCGTGGCGACACCTGGCGGCGCATCATCCTGCCGCAGGCGTTGAAACCCATGCTGCCGGTGCTCGGCAATTACCTGATCGGCATGTTCAAGGAAACGCCGCTTCTGGCGGTGATCACCATCCCTGAACTGTTTCAGGCTGCCAAGCAGGTCGCCGGCATGACCTATCGTTACAACGAACCGTACACAGTGATGGCGCTGATGTTTCTGGCGATCAGTGTGCCGACCTCGTTGCTGTTCAAATACCTGGAAAGGCGCAGCCATGTCTGATCTCGCACACACCGCAACCCCACCCGTCACCACTGCGCAGATACAGCTGAAACACGTGGTCAAGGACTTCGGCCGCAACCGGATCATCGACCATCTGGACCTGAGCATTCCTCAAGGTCAGAAAGTCGCCTTGATCGGCCCCAGTGGCTCGGGTAAATCAACGGTATTGCGCCTCATCAAGGGGCTGGAAAACTATCAGCAAGGCAGCATAGAAGTCGCAGGCGAAGCAGTGCCCGCGCGCACATCCGGATGGCACTGGCCTGGCGCACGCAAGGCTCCGGTGGAACATCGGGTAGGCATGGTGTTCCAGCAGTTCAATCTGTTCCCACACCTCACCGTGCAGGAAAATGTCACCGAAGCACCGCTACGGGTACTCAGGCTGCCTCGCGAAGAGGCCCTTGAACGCGCGCATCAATACCTCGGGCTGGTCGGGCTCGCTCACAAGGCCGATGCCTATCCGAGCCAGCTCTCCGGTGGTCAGCAACAACGTGTAGCGATTGCCAGAGCACTGGCCATGCGTCCGCAGGTCATGTTGTTCGATGAAGTCACGTCAGCGCTCGACCCTGAGCTGGTCGGCGAGGTACTGGCGGTAATTCGCTCGATTGCCCACGAGTTTCAGATGACCATGTTACTGGTGACCCACGAGATGAAATTCGCTCAGGACATCGCTGACCGGGTGCTGTTCATGGAGGGCGGGCGCATCGTGGCGGACGGCACCCCGAGCGAAATTCTGCTGAATCCGCAAAACGAGCGGACTCGAAGGTTTCTGCAGAGGGTGGAGCAGCGCTGATTGCCAGCGCCGCTCTTTTTACAGGATGAGACTTTTGGGCCTCGCGACTTTTTGAAAGTGGCGACAATCAGATCCGGAAACGCGCAACCATGTCCTGCAGGTTGCTGCCCAGGCGCGCCAGCTCCACGGTAGACGCTGCGCTTTGTTCGGTGGCCGTAGCCGACTGGTCGGCGATGTCCCGTACGCTGATGACACTGCGATTGATTTCGTCGGTGACGGCGCTCTGCTCTTCAGCGGCAGCAGAAATCTGTTGGCTCATCTGTTCGATGGTCACAATCGAATGAGTGATTTCAAGCAACGATTCTTCGGCCTGCCGCGCCAGCGCCACGGTGCCTTCGGTACGTTGACGGCTGGCATTCATCAGATCCGATGCCGCGCCGGTGCCATCCTGCAAGGACTTTATCAGCGCCTCGATTTCAGTCGTGGATGACTGTGTACGCTGAGCCAGCGAGCGCACCTCATCGGCCACCACGGCAAAGCCGCGCCCCTGCTCACCCGCACGTGCGGCTTCGATCGCCGCGTTGAGGGCCAACAGGTTGGTTTGTTCCGCGACCGCCTTGATCACATCAATGACACCGCCGATCTTGTCACTGTCCTGAATCAGGCGCTGCATGGCCTCGCCCAGTTGCCCCACTTCACCGGCAAGCTGGCTGATTTCACGCGTGGCGTTTTGCACCACACTGCTGCCGTGGGTTGCGCGGTCACTGGCCTGTCTGGCGGCCTGCGATGCATCTTCAGTGTTCTGCGCCACTTCCTGAACGGTGGACGCCATTTGGTTCATGGCGGTCGCCACCTGGTCGACTTCCAGTTTCTGCTGAGTAACGCCCGCGCTGGTCTGTTCGCTGACGGCTGAAAGCTCCTCGGCCGCCGTGGCGATCTGTGTCACACCATTGCTGATACCGCCAATCAGGGTACGCAGCGATACGGTCATGTGTTGCATGGTGTTTTGCAGCAGGCCCAGCTCATCCTGGCGAGTGGTGCTGAGGTCATTGGTCAAATCGCCGCCGGCAATTCGACGCGCAGCGATCACCGTGGAATCGAGCGGACGGGTAATCTGACGGGTAATCAGAATCGCCGCGAAGATGCCCAGCAGCAATACGATCACCGCCACCGTGAGCAACTGGGTTACGGCGCTGTCTTTTTCTTTATTGGCACTGACTACCTGGCCCGCCATCAGCTTTTCGGTACTGGTGACGATGTCCATTGACTGCTGGCGAAGGCTGTCGCGAATCTGATCGTTCTGTTGCATCAGTTGCGAGATGGAGACCATCAACGACTTGTACTGTTGCAGCGCCGCGAGCGCCTCATCCACCGCCGGGCCGGCCTTGTTCGGCAATTGGTTGCGCGCACTGCTCACCTGAGCGATCAGTGAGTCGGCAGCATCGAAGGTGATCTGCCTGTTTTCAGCGGTCGGGATACTGATATAACGGCGAAACACCAGCCGAAAATTGGTCATGCCATTGCGCAGGTCGCCAGCAATCTTTACCTGGTCGATACCGCTTTGATCCAGCGATCGGGAAACGTCGTCCAAGGTCTTTTGCAGGAGTGTCTCAAAGCTTCCGCTCACTTGTTCGGAAATGGTGATCAGCGGCTGCATGGCCTGATCAATTTGCCGATTGTTATCGACCAATTGACTGAACGTTTGTCTCAAGCCACCCGCCTGATCGCGAATACCTCTGAGGATATCGGCGTTGGCCGGAACGGTCAGAATCTTCAGGCCTTCCTCGATGGTCTTGCCCAGATTGTCCAGGGCGGCCGTGTAGCCCTGCGAATTACTCGCGTCAGGCTTGGCGGTATAGGCCTGCGCAGCGATCCTGAGGCTCAGCGCATCGGCCTTCACCTCAGAAACCCTGGCTGCCTTGCCCAGCCGCTCGATCAGCAGGTTGGTGCTGAGGTAACCGATCGCGGTGACCGTCAGCACACCCAGCAGTATCAGACCGAAGCCTACACTCAGCTTTTTGCTGACCTTCAAATTGTCCAGCCATGTCGACTTCATCAAACTTTTCCTCGGGATTTATCGCAATAACCAAGGATCGACTGTTCGCTGGACAACTTGATAGCCGCGGCGATTGCAAAGATTGATCGAAGAGATAGCAATATGGCATGAGCTTTTTTGGCTCACCATAAGGGGAGCATTCTCAGCCCCGAATGCCTGGCCGCCATCCACCCTGCGGGTCACCCGGCTGAAGGTTTTCGAAGACCTATGGGTACTCATCATTGCCAGTGATAGTAACCTTCGGTTTATTCGATTCGTTAATAACACCCCGTGCGCAACAGAATCCGCCCCATTCTTCACTATTGGCGGAACTTCCCATGCACCAGACAATCAGCCATCTGCGCTACCCTCTCACCGCCCTCGCCTTGATCGTCATCAGTGCCTGCGGCCGTGCGCCGGAAGCCACCAGTGCGCCTGGCGCAGCCAAAGTCAGTGTGGCCAAGGTACTGGAACAGCCAGTCAACGAGTGGGATGAATTTACCGGTCGTCTCGAAGCACCTGAAACGGTCGAAGTTCGCCCAAGAGTCTCCGGTCAGATCGATCAGGTAGCCTTCACCGACGGCTCGCTGGTCAAGAAAGGCGACCTGCTGTTCCAGATCGACCCTCGCCCCTTCCAGTCGGAAGTCCGCCGTCTCGAAGCCCAGTTGCAACAGGCCCGCGCAGTCGCTTCGCGCAGTGACAGCGAAGCCCAGCGTGGCGAGCGTCTGCGCAGCAACAATGCGATTTCCGCCGAGCTGGCCGAATCGCGTACCACCTCGGCGCAGGAAGCCAAGGCCGGTGTCGCGGCCATTCAGGCGCAACTGGACCTGGCTAGACTGAACCTCAGTTTCACCCGTGTCACCGCACCGATTTCAGGCCGCGTAAGTCGTGCCGAAATCACCGCCGGCAACATTGTCACCGCCGATGTCACTGCCCTGACCAGCGTGGTTTCCACCGACAAGGTCTACGCCTACTTCGACGCAGACGAGCGCGTGTTCCTCAAGTACACCGAACTGGCCCGCAAAGGCCAGCGCGGTCAGAGCACGCCGGTGTATCTGGGGCTGTCCAACGAACCCGGCAACCCGCATCTGGGCCAGATGAACTTTGTCGACAATCAGGTCAACCCGAGGACCGGCACCATTCGTGGCCGCGCCGTGTTCGATAACGCCGACGGTGCGTTCACTCCCGGCCTGTATGCGCGCCTGAAACTGGTGGGCAGCGGCACTTACTCGGCCGTGCTGATCAATGACGAAGCAGTGGGCACCGACCTGGGCAAGAAGTTTGTGCTGGTCATGGACAAGGACAACAAGCCTGCCTACCGGGCTGTCGAGCTGGGGCCGAAAATCGAAGGCCTGCGCATTGTGCGCAATGGCCTGGGCAAGGATGACACCATCGTCGTCAAAGGCTTGCAGCGCGTACGTCCCGGCCAGCCTGTAGACCCTGAAGTCACTCCGATGGCCAGCGCCGACACCCTCGCCGCACTGCTCAAACAACGCCAGGCCCTTGAAGCCAGCAACCTGCCACAAGTGGCGCCCAAAGCGGCCGTCAAAATCGCCAGCGCTGCCGCGCCGCGCGGCTAAGGGACTCGTCCGATGAACTTCTCCAAATTCTTTATTTCACGGCCGATCTTCGCCGCAGTGTTGTCGCTGCTGATCCTGATCGCCGGTGCCATCTCGCTGTTCCAGCTGCCGATCAGTGAATACCCGGAAGTCGTGCCGCCAACCGTGGTGGTACGCGCCAACTTCCCCGGCGCCAACCCCAAGGTGATCGGCGAAACCGTGGCCTCGCCACTGGAACAGGCAATTACCGGTGTCGAAGGCATGCTCTATATGTCTTCGCAGGCCACTGCCGATGGCAAGCTGACCCTCACCATCACCTTTGCACTGGGTACTGACCTGGACAATGCGCAGGTGCAGGTGCAGAACCGCGTGACCCGCAGCGAGCCGAAGCTGCCTGAAGAAGTGACACGCATCGGCATCACCGTGGACAAGGCCTCCCCCGACCTGACCATGGTTGTGCACCTGACCTCGCCGGACAAACGCTACGACATGCTGTACCTGTCCAACTACGCCGTGCTCAACATCAAGGATGAGCTGGCGCGACTGGGCGGCGTCGGTGATGTGCAGCTGTTCGGCATGGGCGATTATTCGCTGCGGGTCTGGCTCGACCCGAACAAGACCGCCTCACGCAACCTGACCGCCACTGATGTGGTCAATGCGATTCGCGAACAGAACCGTCAGGTAGCCGCTGGTCAGCTGGGCTCCCCGCCCTCGCCGAATGCCACCAGCTTTCAGATGTCGATCAACACCCAGGGCCGCCTGGTCAGTGAGGAGGAGTTCGAAAACGTGGTCGTGCGCGCCGGTGCCGATGGCGAAATCACTCGCCTCAAGGACATTGCACGCATCGAACTGGGCTCCAGCCAGTATGCGCTGCGCTCGTTGCTGAATAATCAGCCTGCGGTAGCGATCCCGATCTTCCAGCGTCCCGGCTCCAACGCCATCGACATCTCCAACGATGTACGGGCACGAATGGCCGAGCTCAAGCAAAGCTTCCCGGAAGGCATGGACTACAGCATCGTCTATGACCCGACGATCTTCGTCCGCGGTTCCATCGAGGCGGTGATTCACACGCTGTTCGAAGCACTGATACTGGTCGTGCTGGTGGTGATCCTGTTCCTGCAGACCTGGCGCGCATCGATCATTCCGCTGGTGGCCGTACCGGTCTCGCTGATCGGCACCTTTGCGGTCATGCACATGTTCGGTTTCTCGCTGAACGCGCTGTCCTTGTTCGGTTTGGTACTGGCGATCGGTATCGTGGTCGACGATGCCATCGTGGTAGTGGAGAACGTCGAACGGAACATCGAGCTGGGCCTGGAACCGGTCGCTGCCACGCACAAGGCCATGGCTGAAGTAACAGGGCCGATCATCGCGACGGCGCTGGTGCTGTGCGCCGTGTTCGTGCCTGCGGCATTCATCTCCGGACTCAGCGGTCAGTTCTATAAGCAGTTCGCGCTGACCATCGCCATTTCGACGGTCATTTCCGCCTTCAACTCGCTGACTCTGTCGCCTGCACTGGCGGCGGTATTGCTCAAAGGTCATGACGCGCCCAAGGATCGCTTCTCGCGCTTCCTCGACAGAATGCTCGGCAGCTGGCTGTTCCGCCCGTTCAACCGCTTTTTCGAGAAAGCCAGCCACGGCTATGTCGGCACCGTTGCCAGGGTCATTCGCAGCAGCGGCATTGCCTTGCTGGTTTACGCGGGCCTGATGGTTTTGACCTGGATGGGCTTTGCCAGCACACCGACCGGTTTCGTCCCGAGCCAGGACAAGCAATACCTGGTCGCATTTGCCCAGTTGCCGGACGCCGCGAGCCTGGACCGCACCGAGGATGTCATCAAACGCATGTCGGAGCTGGCCCTCAAGCAGCCTGGCGTGCAGGACGCCATTGCCTTCCCGGGTCTGTCGATCAACGGCTTCACCAACAGCCCGAATAACGGCGTGGTGTTCGTGACCCTCAAGCCGTTCGACGAGCGCAAGGACCCGAGCCTCTCGGCCAACGCGATTGCCGGCGCGCTGAACGGTCAGTTCGCCTCGATTCAGGAAGCCTACATGGCGATCTTCCCGCCACCACCGGTACAAGGCCTGGGCACCATCGGCGGCTTCCGTCTGCAGATCGAGGACCGTGGCAACCTGGGCTATGACGAGCTGTACAAGGAAACCCAGAACATCATCGCCAAAAGCCGCAGCGTGCCGGAACTGGCCGGGCTGTTTACCAGCTACACGGTGAACGTACCGCAAGTCGATGCCGCGATTGACCGCGAGAAGGCCAAGACCCACGGCGTGGCAGTCAGCGATATTTTCGACACCCTGCAGGTGTATCTGGGGTCGTTGTATGCCAACGACTTCAACCGGTTCGGCCGCACTTATCAGGTCAATGTCCAGGCTGAGCAGCAGTTCCGCCAGGATGCCGACCAGATCGGCCAGCTCAAGGTGCGCAATAACCTGGGCGAGATGATCCCGCTGGCGACCTTCGTCAAGGTCAGCGACACCGCCGGCCCCGACCGCGTCATGCACTACAACGGCTTCATCACTGCTGAAATCAACGGTGCAGCAGCACCAGGCTACAGCTCTGGCCAGGCTCAGGCGGCGGTCGAGAAACTGCTTCGCGAGGAACTGCCCACCGGCATGATCTACGAATGGACCGACCTGACCTATCAGCAGATCCTTTCGGGCAATACCGCGCTGTTCGTGTTCCCGCTCTGTGTGTTGCTGGCGTTTCTGGTACTGGCGGCTCAATACGAAAGCTGGAGCCTGCCGCTGGCGGTGATCCTGATCGTACCGATGACCCTGCTCTCGGCGATTGCCGGGGTGATGATCGCCGGCAGCGACAACAATATCTTCACGCAGATCGGCCTGATCGTACTGGTAGGCCTGGCGTGCAAGAACGCGATTCTGATCGTCGAGTTCGCCAAGGACAAACAGGCCGAAGGGATGAGCCCGCTGGATGCGGTACTGGAAGCATGCCGCCTGCGTCTGCGTCCGATCCTGATGACCTCGTTCGCCTTCATCATGGGGGTCGTGCCGCTGGTGCTGTCCAGCGGCGCGGGTGCCGAGATGCGCCATGCCATGGGTGTCGCGGTGTTCTCCGGGATGCTGGGGGTCACTTTCTTCGGCCTGCTGCTGACGCCGGTGTTCTACGTGCTTATCCGTAATTACGTCGAACGCCAGGAGGCCCGCAAGGCCGCCAGAGCAAACAGCCAGCAAAACCTGCCTGCGGAGATGCATTGATGAGCGCCTACAAAGTCTTCATCCCGAGCCTGCTGGTCATGGCGCTGGCGGCCTGCGCCGTGGGCCCGGACTACCAGGCACCGGTCACGGCGCCAGCCAAACTGGCGTCCGCCGCCCAGGGCAACTATGACCGCAGCAAAGTGGACAGGGTGTGGTGGCAGCAGTTCGAGGATCCGACCCTCAATAAACTGGTGGCCAGGTCACTGGACGGCAACCGCGATCTGCGCGTCGCCTTCGCCCGCCTCAAGTCGGCGCGGGCCATACGCGATGACGTCGCCAACGATGTGATGCCCGTGGTGACCAGTCGCGCCAGCAGTGACATCGGCAAGGGTCAGCAACCCGGCATCACCGAGCGCCGGGTCAACAGCGAGCGCTACGACCTGGGCCTGGACATGGCGTGGGAAGTGGACCTGTTCGGGCGTATTCAGCGCCAACTGGAAGCCAGCGATGCCGATCAGGATGCTGCAGAGGCCAACCTCTATCAGCTTCAGGTCACGCTGATTGCCGAGGTGGTCGACGCCTACGGTCAACTGCGCGGCGCACAGCTGCGTGAAGCCATTGCCCGCGACAACCTGAAAAACCAGCAGAGTTCTCAGGACGTGACTACGCAATTGCGTGATGCGGGCGTGGGCAACGAGCTGGATGTGGTGCGTGCAGAGGCACGACTGGCTGCCGTCGAGGCCACCGTTCCACAGTTGCAGGCCGAGCAGGCTCGCCAACGCAATCGTATCGCCACGTTACTGGGCGAGCGCCCGGAAAACCTCAGCGTCGACTTGAGCCCGAGCAAGCTGCCTGCCATCGCCAAGGCCTTGCCGATCGGCGACCCGACGCAAGTGCTGCGCAATCGGCCGGACATCCGTGCAGCCGAGCGACAACTCGCTGCCTCGACCGCACGTATCGGCGTCGCGACTGCCGACCTGTTCCCGAGGGTCAGTCTGAGCGGTTTTCTGGGCTTTACCGCTGGGCGCGGCTCGCAGATCGGTTCGTCAGCGGCCAGAGCCTGGTCGCTGGGGCCGAGCATCACCTGGGCGGCCTTCGATCTGGGCAGTGTCCGGGCGCAGATTCGCAGTGCCGACGCCGACGCCGAGGGCGCACTGGCCAACTACGAGCAGCAGGTACTGCTTGCTCTGGAGGAGTCGGAGAACGCGTTCAGCGATTACGACAAACGCCAGCAGCGGCTGGTCTCGCTGATGCGCCAGAGCGATGCGAGTCGCTCGGCGGCCAGGCTGGCCTCGGTGCAATATCGAGAAGGCACGGCGGACTTCCTGGTCCTGCTGGATGCCGAGCGCGAACGTCTGGCAGCCGAGGATGCTCAGGCGCAGGCAGAAATCGAGCTGTACCGTGGCATCGTGGCCATTTACAAGGCACTGGGTGGCGGCTGGCAACCTCAGGCCTGAACCTGAAAAACCGGTAAAAAAACCCCGCGCCCGATCAGGCCGCGGGGCTTTTTTTGCCTGAAATCCGGCTGCATCATGATTGCCGTTTGACAGCTGCCAGCCACTCCCCGAAGCTGCAACCCGTCAAGCATTGGAAATCGATATGCCCAGACTTTCTACCATGGGGTTATCGCCTCAACCCACTTCTCGACGCCGCTGGCTGATCGGCGCAGCGGCTGCAGCGCTGCTGATGCTTTCGCTGGTTTTCTGGTGGTGGCGCACGCCCGTCCAGACCGCGCCGGCCAGGCTGAGTCATACCTATGCCCAGGCGCTGGAACAGGCACACGACGGTAAACCGGGTGCCGCGCGCGTGCTGTATCAACAACTGGGACGGACTGACCTGTCTGACACGCAACGCATCAGCCTGCTCGCCGAACTGAGCGACTATCCCAGCCCCCAGGCCCTCAAGTTGCTTGATGCGGCCTTGAGTAACCCGTCCGCGCAAGTGCGCGAAGCGGCCATCGATGTCAGTGTCAGGCTGGTCTCCAACAGTCAGCGCAGTCTGTTGCTCGGCCCCCTGCTGGATGACGCCGAACAATCCGTCAGGTTTCGCGCCACCAGCGCCCTGCTTGGCCTCTCACCTGATGAGCTGGGCCTGTACTTTGCCGTCCTGCAGCAAAGTGCCGAGGCGTTTCAGGAGTCACTCAAGAGCCAGCCGCAAAGCGCACAAAACCAGCTGCAACTGGCCAGGCTGTATCTGCAGACCGGCGACCTGGAACCCGCGCTCGCGGCGCTACAGCGCGCCACCGCGCTGGACCCGGGCAATATCGAAGCAGCGCTGGCGCATATCGAATTACTGGACCGCAAGGGCCAGGCCGAGCAGGCGCGCAGCCTTTTCGCGCAACTGCTCGAGCATAACCCTGGCTCGTCCCTGCTCCAGCATGCCCTCGGCATGTGGCTGCTGAACCACGGCCAGGCTGAATTCGCCGTGCTCAGCCTGGCCAAGGCCACGGAACTGGCGCCCGATAACAACGACTATCGCTATGACCTGGCGGTTGCCCTGCACTCGTTGAACGAGCTTGAAGCGGCACAGCGGCAGTTGACTCAGATCGTTCAAAACCAGCCCGCCAATCGCAAGGCCAGAGTGCTGCTGATCCAGTACTGGAAAGAGAACGGTCAGCTGCAGAACGTGCAGATTCTGCTGGCCGAGCTCGAACAGCAGAACCCGGATGACCCTGTGCTGCAACAGGGACTGTAGGGTCAGAAACGCAACGCCGAGACAGGCCAAAGGCTATCTTTGCATGGTCTACACGCCTTTCAGTCCGCGGCGTTCGCACTGCTCTGCCATTTCCTCATCCGATAGTCCTATTGCCTGTCGGATATTTCTCTTTTTAAGCTACCCACTCTCTCATGACACGTTTTCCATCCGTGGCTAATATCGGAAATAACTTACACTGCCCCTCCGCGTACAACACGGACATCATCCCCTATATCCAACATCGTCTCCCCGCTTCATTTAACGAATTTGAAAAAGGCTATTTTCTAACTGAAAAAAAAAGTGCATCATTTGCGGGCGACTGAGTTATAAATACCCTCTATCTGCGCAATGACAAGCCGCGAAGGCCAAGTTTCAGCATAGAAACCGCAGGTATCGGGCACCCTCGAGTGAGCGAATCGGTCATCAGTTTTGTCTCATCGCTTTATAGGGCTGACAACAGCCATTACATTGTTGGAGTATATTAATTGTCCAGACTTGCCGAGTTTCGAGCAGCAGAGAAAGCCCTTCAGGAACAGCTTGCACAGCTGGAATCGTTGAAGAATGACGCCGGATTGAAAAAGGAGATCGAATTCGAGCAAAAGCTCCAGGACCTGATGGGCACCTACGGCAAAAGCCTGCGTGACATCATTGCAATCCTTGACCCTGCAAGCGCTACCTCACTGGCCGCACCCGCAGGTCCAAAGCGTCGCCGCGCACGTGTGGTCAAGGTTTACCAGAATCCGCACACGGGTGAGCTGATTGAAACCAAGGGCGGCAACCATCGCGGCCTCAAGGCGTGGAAAGAGCAATACGGTGTAGACACTGTTGATTCATGGCTTCGTGCCTGATTGCAAGTTGTCACTTGAAGCCCTGCACGTGCAGGGCTTTTTTGTCTGCGCCGCTGCATATGATCACCTGCGCACTGCAGCTTTTTGCCCGGACGCACACACAGTTCCTTTCGTTGGACACCGGGAATTCATATACATGATTGAGTGAACTGCCCGGTACATATACTTCAGGGCACCGGGAAAATACCGCGAGAATAATGACGCCAATAAATCTGGATTATGCGATTCAGCACACAGTTACAAACCTGAACAGTCCCTGAAGTGTGTAGAGTAATTATTCAGTTTGGCGGTGTAATGAGATACATCCTTATTTGTTTCTCAATGATTCGGCGCGTCGAAGAGCACCACATTCGCAGCACAGCGGAGCTTCACACTTTTTTCACATGCACTCTCGGATGATGAAGACCGCTAAAGGAATAGCGCCCCATGCCCGCCTCGGCGGGCTTCTTTTTGCCTGCGAAAAGGCAGAGGTCACTGCGTATCGTCCAGGCGCAGACTCTCGCGAATACGCAGTGCCTCATCCTTGTTGTTCGCATAGCCGTCTGCCGATCCCGCATAGGACAACGACCAGGCCAGCTCCTTGCTGGCGGCCGCGACCAGTGTCTGGGTCAGCACGTGCACACCATTCTGAGTAATGGTGCAGGTGGTTTCGAGTGCGGGCACGACGCTGAGTCGACTTTCACGGACATGCGTGCAAGCGCTCTGCAGTCCGCTCCGGGCAAAATTGACCTGAATCGACTTGCGCATTTCCAGCAGAACGCCCTGGACATTGACTTCATGCCCTGGCGTCAGGCGCGTCTGGGTGAGTTCCATGACCATCAGCGGATTTCCACTTTGATCGTTTTTCACCGCGCGCTGTCTGACTTGCACGGAAGGTTGAACGGGCTCGCCCGACTCGGTCGGTATCGACTCGACCTCCCAGCCTGCGGGCCAGACGATCATTGCATCGGCGGCATGCACCTGTGCAGTGCCCAACAGCAGGAACAGGCAAAGGCTTGGCACGGAGCGTCGGTAGTGCGAAAGGATCATGATCGGGTCGCCAGAACGGTTGACCCGAAATTCTGAGCCTGTTGTCGGCATCGAGCAAGGCCGACGCGACGTTATCCGAGCCGGGTTTGGCACTGCGCGCCCTGCCCCGTATCATTTGGCATTATTTGTACATTCTGTTGGAGACACATTGATGAGCTTGCACGAACTCAACAC
Organism: Pseudomonas sp. ICMP 10191; assembly: GCF_001467335.1. Taxonomy (NCBI): domain Bacteria; kingdom Pseudomonadati; phylum Pseudomonadota; class Gammaproteobacteria; order Pseudomonadales; family Pseudomonadaceae; genus Pseudomonas; species Pseudomonas sp. ICMP 10191. The sequence goes on along the minus strand of NZ_LKGW01000168.1, from coordinate 112,035 downwards.
ACTACCGGGCGTCACAGCCGATCCTGAAGCGGCCACCCGGCAGTTTGTGTTCAATCACACCATGCTGCGCGTCAAGGACATTACCAAATCGCTTGATTTCTACACCCGCGTACTGGGCTTCAGCCTGGTCGAGAAGCGTGACTTCCCGGAAGCCGAATTCAGCCTGTACTTCCTGGCGCTGGTCGACAAGGCACAGATCCCGGAAGACGACGCCGCCCGCAACGAATGGATGAAGTCGATCCCCGGCATTCTGGAGCTGACCCATAACCACGGTACCGAAAGCGATGCCACAGCGTCTTACCATAACGGCAACAGCGACCCGCGCGGCTTTGGCCATATCTGCGTGTCGGTGCCGGATGTGAAAGTCGCCTGCGAGCGTTTTGAAAGCCTGGGCGTCGACTTTCAGAAGCGCTTGTCCGATGGCCGCATGAACAGCCTGGCCTTTATCAAGGACCCGGACGGTTACTGGGTAGAGATCATCCAGCCAACGCCGCTCTGAGACTGCCGGTGATCGCTTCGGCAAGGGGCGATCCGCGTAGAAAGCAAAAAGCCCCGTGATCGCTCACGGGGCTTTTCGTTTACCGCTCTCCGATCAGGCCGGGGCGGAGGTACGGATCAGGTGGTCAAAGGCGCTCAGGGAGGCCTTGGCACCTTCGCCTAGGGCGATGATGATCTGCTTGTACGGTGCAACCGTCACGTCACCGGCAGCGAAGATGCCTGGCACCGAGGTTTCACCGCGAGGATCGACCACGATCTCACCGCGCGGCGACAACTCAATGGCACCTTTGAGCCACTCACTGTTGGGCAGCAGGCCGATCTGCACGAAGATACCTTCGAGCGGTACGTTGATCTCTTCGCCTGTGGTGCGGTTCTTGTAGCGCAGGCCGTTGACCTTCTGCTCATCACCTGTCACTTCAGTGGTTTGCGCACTGGTGATCACGGTCACGTTCGGCAGACTGTGCAATTTGCGCTGCAGCACCGCGTCGGCACGCAATTGCACGTCGAACTCCAGTAGAGTCACGTGAGACACGATACCTGCGAGGTCGATTGCAGCCTCGACACCCGAGTTACCGCCACCGATGACAGCGACGCGCTTGCCTTTGAACAAAGGACCGTCACAGTGCGGGCAATAAGCCACACCCTTGTTACGGTACTGCTGCTCACCCGGCACGTTCATCTCCCTCCAGCGTGCGCCAGTGGCAAGGATCAGCGTCTTGGCCTTGAGGCTGGCACCGCTGGCAAACTTCACTTCGTGCAACTCGCCGGCTGCGCCAGGAATCAGCTTGTCGGCACGCTGCAGGTTCATGATGTCGACTTCGTACTGCTTGACGTGCTCTTCAAGCGCCACGGCCAGCTTCGGCCCCTCGGTATGTTGTACCGAGATGAAGTTCTCGATGGCCATGGTGTCGAGCACCTGACCGCCGAAACGCTCGGCAGCAACACCGGTGCGGATGCCTTTACGCGCAGCATAGACTGCCGCGGCCGAGCCAGCCGGGCCACCGCCGACGACCAGCACATCGAAAGCCTGCTTGGCGTTGAGTTTTTCCGCCTGACGCGCACCGGCGCCGGTGTCGATCTTGGCCAGAATCTCTTCCAGGCCCATGCGGCCCTGACCGAACAACTCACCGTTCAGATAGATGCTGGGCACCGACATGATCTTGCGATCGGTAACTTCTTCCTGGAACAGTGCACCGTCGATAGCGACGTGCTTGATACCAGGGTTCAGCACTGCCATCAGGTTCAGGGCCTGGACGACGTCCGGGCAGTTCTGGCAGGACTGCGAGAAATAGGTTTCGAAATGGAATTCGCCCTGAAGTGCGCGAACCTGTTCGATGGTTTCCGCACTGACCTTGGGTGGATAGCCGCCGACTTGCAGCAGCGCCAGGACCAGCGAGGTGAATTCGTGACCCATGGGGATACCGGCAAAACGCAGGCTGATATCGTGGCCAAGGCTGCTCAGCGAGAACGACGGCGTACGTGCGTCGGTGCCGCTGTCATTCAGGGTGACGTCCTTGGAAACACTGATCACATCATTGAGCAGTGCAAGCATTTCCTGAGACTTCGCGCCGTCATCAAGGGACGCGACGATCTCGATGGGGCGAGTAACCCGCTCCAGATAGGATTTCAACTGGGCTTTAAGATTGGCGTCCAACATGTGGCGGCTTCCTGTTTACAAAGGGTAGAAATAACAACGCCCAGGCGATTACCGCCCGGGCGTTTTTTGGGGCGATGCGGTTTACTTGCTCAAGAGCTCAACGCCCCCAGCCGATTCATGCGACTCAGATCTTGCCAACCAGGTCCAGGGACGGAGCCAGAGTAGCTTCGCCTTCTTTCCACTTGGCTGGGCAGACTTCGCCCGGGTGAGCGGCAACGTACTGAGCAGCCTTGATCTTGCGCAGCAGCTCGGAAGCGTCACGACCAACGCCACCGTCGTTCAGTTCGACGATTTTGATCTGACCTTCAGGGTTGATCACGAAAGTACCGCGATCCGCCAGACCGGCTTCTTCGATCAGCACGTCGAAGTTGCGGGAGATGGTCAGGGTCGGGTCACCGATCATGGTGTACTGGATCTTGCCGATTGCTGGCGAAGTGTTGTGCCATGCAGCGTGGGCGAAGTGGGTGTCGGTCGAAACGCTGTAGATTTCAACGCCCAGCTTCTTGAACTCTTCGTAGTTGTCAGCCAGGTCTTCCAGCTCGGTCGGGCATACGAAAGTGAAGTCGGCCGGGTAGAAGAATACGACAGACCACTTGCCTTTGAAGTCAGCGTCCGAGACGTCAACGAAAGCGCCGTTCTTGAATGCGGTAGCCTTGAACGGTTTTACTTGGCTGTTGATGATAGGCATCGGTATATCTCCTGATGGGTTGGATGGGTTGTGAATTCGATGGAGTGAAGCTTACGCATGATCGATGACAATCGCTCATTGGCAAACCTGATGTCACTGATTGCTTTTCACTATGAAGGCAGCTTATCGATAGAAGAAACCTTCGGACCGCTCCCCGCCTCCGATGGGCTCAGGAACGGAGCGGCATCAATGTAGCGCATCGCCGACTTGATGTCCCTCCAGCCTACATAGGACATCAGTGACTTGAGGTCCCAGCCGTTGCTGTGCGCCCAGCTTGCAAAACCGCGACGCAACGAGTGGCTGGTGTAGCGCTCGGCGGCGATGCCTGCACGCTGGAGCGCCTGACGCAGCAACGGGATGATGCTGTTGGCGTGCAACTCCTCCTCTTTAAGGTTACCCCAGCGGTCCACTGCCCGAAAGACCGGACCGCGTACCAGCGCGGTACAGTTGATCCACTCTATATAGGCCTGAACCGGGCAAAGCCGCTGCAAGGCCGGGGTCTGATAGGTGCGGCCCAGATTTTCTCGATCGCCTTTGCTCCGCGGCAAATACAGGCTGATTCCCGAGTTGGCGATGGCCTTGACGTCCTGTACTTGCAGGCGGCATAGCTCGTCACTACGAAACCCGCGCCAGAACCCCAGCAGGATCAGCGCCGAATCGCGTCGGCCGCGCAACAGCCGTGGCTGATCGTGTTGTGCGCTTGCTTCGCGTATTTCGATCTCCAGCCAGGCGATGACTTTTTCCAGATCCTGCAACTGCAAGGGCTCGGCCTGCTTTTCCTGTGCGGGGTGCAGCGCACGAATGCCCTTGATGACCTTGCGCACCATCGGTGCCTTGGTCGGATCGACAAAACCCTGGCTGACGTGCCACTGGGCCAGCGCTGACAAACGCAGCTTCAAGGTGTTCACCGACAGCGTCCCGGCATGGCTGGCCAGGTAACGCGCCACGCTTTCGCTGGTCGCCGGCAGAAACCCGCCCCATGTCACCTCGAAATGCTCGATCGCAGCCCGATAGCTGCGGCGCGTGTTGTCGCGGGTCGCCGCCTCGATGTAGCGATCAACGTCATTCATGGCTCAAACCTGCTCGGGTGTACCGGTAAGGGCGCCGTAAAGGGAGCTGAAGACGCCTGACACGGGATAATACGCCAATATCCCGTGTTAATTAATTCAAAAAATGGCTAATTATTTCAAAACATATAGTATGTAATTACAGAGTACATACCACAGTATGAAATCGTAGGAGACAGCATGGCCCGTGGCGGTGTAAACAAGGCGTTAGTGCAGAAAGCGAGAGCGTCCCTGCTGTCCCGAGGCGAAAACCCCAGCATCGACGCGGTACGTATCGAAATGGGCAATACCGGCTCGAAAACCACTATCCACCGCTATCTGAAGGAGCTTGAATCCACGCAAGCCCCAGCGCCGGATATCAATGAGGAATTGAGCGATCTGGTCGCGCATCTCGCCCAAAGGCTTCAGGAACAGGCGCAAGAGCGTATTGATCAGGCGCGCGATGAATATCAGGCCGAGCGCGACACCCTGCAGCGGCAACTTGCGGGCACTCAAGAGCAGATCAGCCAGCTGGAAAAACACGCACAGCAGCGTGAACAGGCTCTGGAACAGCAGGCCGCCGCCCTGCTCCACACGCAAGGCACACTGCAGGATGTGCAGACAGAACACGCCCGGTTGCTTCAGGCCAATCAGGACCTGGAGGCACGCCTGCGCGACAAGGACGGGCAGATCCATTCGCTTGAAGAAAAACACCAGCACGCCCGCGAGACACTGGAGCACTATCGCAACTCGATCAGGGAGCAACGCGAGCAGGAGCAGCGACGCCACGAAACCCAGGTTCAGCAGCTGCAAATGGAACTGCGACAGGCACAGCAAGGCCTTGCCATGCACCAGGAAAACATTACACAGCTCAATCGAGATAACGAAAGGTTGCTGGCTGAAAATCGCAACACCCTGCGCGAACTGCACAGCCAGACCGACCAGCTGAAGCAGGCCAACACGCAGAATGCCGCCTTCGCCGAACAACAGCACCACACCCGCACCCAATGCGCGTTGCTGGAAGAAAGGTTACGCAGCGCGCAGGACGAAAACACCGCACTTAAACAAGGCATGACCGATGCGCAGCAACAGAGCCGCATGCTGGAACTGCTGCTGACCAAGAAGGAAGCGGCACTGGAGAACCTGCAGACAAGGCTCGATCAGCCGGACAAACCCAAAGCCACCAGAAAGAAACCATCAGACAAAGCCTGATCAGCAAGCTTCAGGCCAGCGCTATCTCGCCGCATGGCAGATGCAAATCAACCCGGGTGCCCTGACCTTCGGCGCTTTCTATATGCACGTGTCCGCCGGCTTGCCGGGTAAAGCCGTAGACCATCGACAAACCCAGGCCGGTTCCCTGGCCTACCGGTTTGGTGGTGAAAAACGGATCGAACACCTGATCGATAACATCCCGAGCAATGCCACAGCCGTTATCTTCAACACTAAGCTGTACGTAGTCGCCAGGCAGCAGACCGTCTTTTTGCGTCTCCAGCGTTAACGCGCGGCTGCGCACGCACAACCTCCCTCCGACAGGTACGGCATCGCGCGCGTTGATGACCAGATTCAACAAGGCATTTTCCAACTGATGCTCATCGGTGCGCACCGCGCTCAGCCCCTCCTCCAGCTCGATCTCCAGGTGCGCATGAGCGCCGACCGTCCCCCGCAACAACTCTTCCATGGAGCGGACCATGCAATTGACATCCACCACGGCGACGTTAAGCGACTGCCGACGGGCAAATGTCAGCAGCCTGCGGGTCAGTGCAGCAGCACGGTTTGCAGAACTCGCTGCGGCATCCAGGTAGCGATCGACCTCACTGACACGCCCGGCAGCCACACGCAGCCTGATCATGTCCAGTGCGCCAATCACGCCGGAAAGTACATTGTTGAAGTCATGGGCGATACCACCAGTCAACTGACCGATAGCATCCATCTTCTGCGCATGGCGCAAGACCTCTTCAGCCATCGCCCGCTCGGCAATTTCAGCCTGCAACAGCTCATTTGCAGCTTCCAGCTCACGCGTGCGCTCGGCGACGCGCAACTCCAGACTTTCGTTGAGTTCGCGCAACGCCTCTTCTGCATTGACCTGAGCGGTGATGTCGGTGTGAGTACCCAGCCAGTGGGTAATGTGCCCCCTTGCGTCGCGCAGCGGCAGCGCACGCGAAAGGAACCAGTTGAAAGCGCCGCCCTTGCCACGTATCGGAAATGTATCTTCCCAGATCGAGCCAGTGGAAAAGCAGTATTGCAGACGCGCCATCACGCGCTCGCGATGTTCGGGGTGCAGAACCGAGCGCCACCCCAGGGCAGTCATGGCCTCGAGCGAAGCGCCGGTGTACGCATGCCAACGCTCGTTGTACCAATGGATTTGCCCGCGGGGGCTGGCAGTCCAGGCCAGTTGACTCATGTTGTCAGCCAATGCCCTGAACTGACGCTCGCTTTCACGCAAGGCATCAATGTGCTGCGCGACTTCGCGGTCCTGCTCGGCAGAATGCAATGGCATTCTGGCCGGTGGCTGCTCTCTATTCACGTCGGGATCCATCCTCTCGAAACTCTTACCCCGGAGTTCTTCCTGAACTCCGGGCGTTGCGTGACTTAACGTTTGACAGGCGTCCGCATGGTAACGAACTCTTCTGCCGCGGTCGGGTGTACCCCGATAGTATCGTCGAATACCTGCTTGGTCGCGCCAGCCTTGATGGCAATGGCCAGGCTCTGGACGATTTCGCCAGCATCCGGCCCGACCATATGGCAGCCCAGCACACGATCGGTTTTGGCATCGACGACCAGCTTCATCAATGTGCGCTCCTGATCATCGGTCAGGGTCAGCTTCATCGGCCTGAAACGACTCTCGAAAATCTGCACATCGTGCCCGGCCTTGATTGCATCCTCTTCGGTCAGACCGACCGTACCGATGTTCGGCAGACTGAAAACCGCCGTCGGGATGTGATTGTAGTCTACCGGGCGATACTGCTCGGGCTTGAACAGTCGGCGCGCGACCGCCATGCCTTCAGCCAGAGCGACCGGCGTCAGCTGCACACCCCCGATGACATCGCCGATGGCCAGGATAGAGGGCTCGCTGCTCTGGTAATTGTCATCGACCTTGATATAGCCGTGCTCGTCCAGCTTGACGTCGACACTGTCCAGACCGAGGTTGTCGAGCATTGGGCGGCGCCCTGTTGCGTAGAACACGCAATCGGTCTCGAGCGTGCCGCCACCTTTCATGGACAACAGCAGACTGCCGTCGGCCTGCTTGTCGATACGCTCGATATCGCTGTTGAAGCGAATCGTCATGTGGCGCTTGAGCAACTCTTCGTGAAGATGGGTGCGGACACCGCCATCAAAGCCACGCAAGAACAACTCGCGGCGATAGACCAGCGTGGTGTCGGCACCGAGCCCGTTGAAAATCGAGGCGAACTCCACCGCGATGTAGCCGCCACCCACAACGACGACCCGCTTGGGTAGCGTTTTGAGATAGAACGACTCGTTGGAGGTGATCGCGTGCTCGCGCCCTGGTACGTCAGGCACCTGGGGCCAGCCGCCGGTGGCAATCAGAATGCGCTCGGCACTGTAGGTCTGACCGTTGATTTCGACCTGCTGCGGGCCGGTCAATTTCGCATGCCCTTCAAGCAGCGTCACGCCGCTGTCGACCAGCAACTTGCGATAGATGCCATTAAGGCGATTGATCTCACGATCCTTGTTGGCGATCAGCGTGGCCCAATCGAACTGGGCCTCACCCAGCGACCAGCCGAAGCCCTTGGCATGATCGAAATCCTCGGAAAAATGCGCCCCGTACACCAATAGCTTTTTGGGTACGCATCCTACGTTGACGCAGGTTCCGCCCAGATAGCGGCTCTCGGCCACAGCGACCTTTGCGCCGAAACCGGCAGCGAAACGCGCCGCCCTGACGCCGCCCGAGCCGGCGCCAATTACAAACAGATCAAAATCAAAGGCCATCGATATCTCCTTGGCAGAGGCACAGCATAGCCGCTTGGCGGCCAGTCAGAAATGACAAAGCCACCCGAAGGTGGCTTTGTCCCGGGCGTCATCAATCAGAAATCAATGCGCTTTGCCGGTTTTGTAGAAATGCTCGAAGCAGAAGTTGGTCGCCTGGATGTAGCCTTCCGCACCACCGCAGTCAAAACGCTCACCCTTGAACTTGTAAGCGAGTACGTTGCCTTCGGCAGCCTGCTTCATCAAGGCATCGGTGATCTGAATCTCACCACCCTTGCCCGGCTCGGTCTGTTCGATTTTCTCGAAAATGTCCGGAGTCAGGATGTAGCGGCCGATGATCGCCAGGTTGGACGGCGCATCTTCAGGCTTAGGCTTTTCAACCATGTTGGTCACGCGGAACAGGCCCGGCTTGATCTCTTCACCCGCGATCACGCCGTACTTGTTGGTTTCCTGCGGATCGACTTCCTGAATGGCGATGATCGAGCAGCCATAATGCTTGTGCAGTTTGACCATCTGCGCCAGCACGCCGTCACCCTCAGGGTTGACGCACAGGTCGTCCGCGAGAACCACGGCGAAAGCTTCGTTGCCGATCAGTGGGCGACCGCTCAGGATGGCATGGCCCAAACCTTTCATTTCGGTCTGACGGGTGTACGAGAAGCTGCACTCGTCGATCAGCTTGCGAATACCAACGAGGTACTTTTCCTTGTCAGTGCCCTTGATCTGGTGCTCAAGCTCATAGCTGATGTCGAAGTGGTCTTCAAGAGCGCGCTTGCCACGACCGGTCACGATGGAAATTTCGGTCAGGCCTGCAGCGAGGGCTTCCTCAACACCGTATTGGATCAGTGGCTTGTTGACCACCGGCAGCATTTCCTTGGGCATGGCCTTGGTCGCTGGCAGGAAGCGAGTACCGTAACCGGCTGCTGGGAACAAGCATTTCTTGATCATAAAAGTCCTTGGTAAGGGCTGTTGGTGTTAACGGCGCAGTCTAATGATGAGGCAGGCACCTTACAATGCCCCGCCTTTGGCCGTCCGATGCCATGATAGAGGAATACTCGTACAGATAGTTCCGCACTTTCTGGATATTGCCTTTACATAAAAGCAGCTCAAGGCACCGTCAAACTACCCTCAAGGCCTGCGCGGCCGGACCTCAACACCGCTTCTAGGCGACCGCGGACTTTACACCCGGCTTCGCCAACGGCAAGCGGCGACAAGTGGGAGGCAGGCAGTTTATGATGCAAAACATGGCGGAACGATGGCACCCGTTATCAGTCCAACGCTCGCATTTGTTAATTCCCTGGCCTTATCTCGAAGCGAAAAACATGATCAGAATTTTGTCCATTATTGCTGTGCTGGGCCTCACCGGCTGCGCAACCGCCTCCAATACCTACCTGAAAAACGGCAAACAGGGCTTGAGCATCGACTGCTCCGGCGAGGCGATGTCCTGGGCAAGCTGCTACGAAAAGGCGGATGCGTCCTGTGCAGGCACAGGTTATGAAATTGTCGGCACAGATGGCACCCCGCAACCTGCCGAAAGCGACAAGACGCTGGGCGTGGACGTTGGCAACTACAAAAGCCGCAGCGTGCTGGTGGTCTGCAAGTAATCAGGTCTGCCGCCCTGTCCACCGCGAACAGGGCCAGCTGACCCGGCCTGACTGATCAGCCTGAAATGCACGCTTCGGCAGCGTTCTGCACATCCCTGAAACGAATGGGCACGTTGGAAAGTCGTTCGTAGACCTTGATCGTACTACCGCCCGAGCGGCTTTCGATATCCACTACTGCCGCGGGTGACTTGCTGAGTTTCTGCGCGACGATGACCCGCAGGCCGTCATGCCGAGGCTCGATCAGAGGCGGCTTGCGACTGCTGCTGATCTTGCCAGCGAAGCAATCGGCGTATTCCTGAGGATTTTTGCCCGACATCACGTTCATGGTGGGGGGTGTATGCTCAATGTCGTTCACTGTGGCACAGCCAGTCATTGCCAGGGCCAGGACTACTACAGCAGCCAGTTTCATACAAAGCCTCCAAATAAAGGTCCTACGACAAGCCCCAGCGCAATTAAATCCCGGCTGAGGCATTTTTTCCCGGAAACACGGCAAATTAATGCTCACCGACGTCAAATTGCGGGCGTCGCATGCTATCGTTTTGATTTTTCAGAAAAACCCCCATTTCGGAGCCCGTCATGAAATTCGTACACCAGCGTGAGCATCTCAACGAGGACGACCTTGTCGTCATCGAGTGCTCTCAGACCTGCAATATTCGCCTGATGAACGATGCGAATTTTCGCAGCTTTAAAAATGGTGGTCGGCACACCTATCATGGCGGCGCGTTCGACAGATTTCCGGCCAAGATCGCCGCGCCAAGCACCGGTTTCTGGAACATCACCATCGATACTGCAGGCCGCAAGGCAGACACCAACGCCGGACGCAAACTGCCTTTCACTCACAAGATCAAGATCGTCCGGCGCTCGACCTCTCGCCTGGGATGATGCAAGGAGTCACCGTGAACAATCCAGCCCCGCGTACGACCAAATTCGCTGTCAGCTATAAGCTCAATGGCGAACGCCGCTTCGAATTTGCCCAATTGCAATCGGCGTCCACCGAGGAAGCCGAAGCCGCCTTGAAGAAAATGCACGGCGAGAGCGACGACCTTATTACGGACGTCAAGGTCAGCAAGGCTCTCTGATACTCACCGGAGCTCGATCCGATCATGCAACGCAAAGGTGACACTCCCGCCACGCTGGACCTGTTCGCAGACCAGACGGCCCAGCCTCGCAGCGATGAGCGGATCGGGCCTGGGTCGTGGCTGTTCAGAGGCTTTGCGCTGACCGCCATGCCGCAACTGTTGGCCGCCCTTGAGGAAACGCTGGGCCTTTCGCCGTTCCGGCACATGCAGACCCCCAGCGGTCTGAGCATGTCTGCAGCGCTGAGCAGTTGCGGACAACTGGGCTGGATAACCGACCGTCATGGTTATCGATACACGGCAACCGACCCGCAAACAGGACAGGCCTGGCCGGCGATGCCGGACGCCTTCATGCACCTGGCGCAGGACGCCGCACTCGCAGCCGGCTATGCCGGGTTCGTGCCTGACGCCTGTCTGATCAACCGCTATATCCCGGGCGCCAGGATGTCCCTGCATCAGGACCGAAACGAACACGACCATCGCTGGCCAGTAGTGTCGGTATCACTGGGCATACCGGCCATCTTTCAGTTCGGCGGCCTGCTGCGCAGCGACAAGACTCAACGCATTTCCCTGTTTCATGGCGACGTGGTGGTCTGGGGCGGCGAGGACAGATTGCGCTTTCACGGCATTCTGCCCATCAAGCAGGCAGAACATCCGCAATTGGGTGAGCAACGGATCAACCTGACCTTTCGCAAGGCCGGCCGCGACAGCTGATCAGGCCTCTTCGAGCACGCCGGACGTCCGGGCCAGCGCCGGGCATACCGCCCGGTGCAGGTTAAGTGCTGTATTGATGATGCCGATGTGGCTGAACGCCTGCGGGAAATTGCCCAGCATGCGCCCGCCCTTCGGATCGTACTGTTCGGCCAGCAGACCAACGTCATTGCACAGACCCACCAACCGTTCGAACAGCCGCGCGGCATCATCAGCCCGGCCCAGCAAGACGTAGGCATCGGCCAGCCAGAACGAACAGACCAGAAACGTCCCTTCCCGACCGGCAACGCCATCGACACTGCGCTCGTTGTCATAGCGCAGCAGCAGACCATCCTGCATCAGCGTACGCTCGATCTGCGCGACAGTACCGATAACTCGCGGGTCTTCAGGCGCAAGAAAACCGGTCAGCACAATCTGCAGCAGACTGGCATCCACTTCTGTCGAGCCATAGGTCTGTACGAAGCTGCCAAGCTCGGCATCGAAACCGTGGCGACAGACATCGGCATGGATTTCGTCCGCCACTTTCCGGTAGTGCACTGCCAGCGCACGATCCTCATCGCTCTCGGCAGCCTGGGCGATCTGCGTGGCGTTACGGTCAAAGGCCACCCAGGCCATGACTTTCGAGTGCGTGAAGTGCCGCGGCTCGGAACGTATCTCCCAGATGCCCGCATCCGGCAGGTGCCAGATCTTCTCCAGATACGGCATGACCACTTTGGAAATCGCCACGCTGCGCGGGTGCTGCGCCATACCGCCGCGCAGCGCCTGGATCATGGCGTCGGCCACTTCGCCGTAGACGTCCAGCTGAACCTGTGTCGCCGCACCATTGCCGACGCGCACCGGCAGTGAGTTCTCATAGCCACCCAGCCAGGGCAGCTCATACTCCTGCAAACGCCGCTCGCCGCCTACGCCGTACATGATCTGGATCTGTTCCGGGTTACCGGCAACCGAGCGCAACAGCCAGTCCCGCCAGGCCTCAGCTTCCTCGAAATAACCCAGATTCATGAATGCCAGAAGGGTCATGGTGGCGTCGCGCAGCCAGCAATAGCGGTAATCCCAATTGCGCTCGCCACCCAACTGTTCGGGCAGTGAGGTGGTCACGGCGGCAACGATGCCGCCGGTGGGCGCGTAGGTCATGGCTTTCAGCGTTATCAGCGAGCGCTTTACCTGAGCCGTCCACGGCCCGACGTCAGGGCAACGATCAGAAAACTCGCGCCAGTAGGCAGCGGTGCTTTCCAGAGCCTGATCGGCATCGATCTGCTCGAGCAAGGGTGCAAAGGATGCCTGATAGGCCAGCGTGAAGACCTCGCGCTCGCCTTCATCGACGTGAAAACGGCTGGCGGTGTGATGATCCTGAGGATGCAGTGCCACAGGGCTGCGCAAAACCAGCATTTCCGGCCCGGCCACTGCCGTCAGCGTATGAGCATCCTTTCGCTCGACCCAGGGCACACTGCTGCCGTAATCGAAACGGATGGCGAGGTCTACAGCGAACTCGACCCGACCGGACAGCCCGATCACCATGCGCACCACGTGGCCGGAGGTCTTCATGGGCATGAAATCGATCAGCATGGCGCGACCGTCACGGGTTTCGAAAACGGTTTCGAGAATCAGCGTGCCGTCGCGGTAACGGCGCTCGACGGCAATAACCTCGGCGGTCGGCGCAATCTTCCAGCGGCCATGCTCATCACTCCCCAATAGAGCGGCGAAACAGGCCGTCGAGTCGAAGCGGGGGAAACACAACCAGTCCAGCGAACCATCACGGGCGACCAGCGCCGCCGTCTCGCAGTTGCCCAGCAATGCGTAGTCTTCGATCAGTGCAGCCATCCAGAAATGCCCGTCGTGATGATGATTCGTTAACGTGGGTAAACAGCTGATCAGGCGTTCAGGATGTAACGCTCGATGGCGTTGGCCACTCCGTCCTGCTCATTGCTATCAGTAACATGATCAGCCTGTCCCTTGACTGTCTGCTCGCCCTGCCCCATGGCAATCGACAAGCCTGCCTTGTGGAACATCGCCACGTCGTTACCGCCGTCGCCTATGGCCGCCGTACGCGACAGGTCGACGCCCAGATAGTCCGCCAGCGCGACCAGAGCGGAACCCTTGTTGGCCTCCAGCGCGGTGACATCCAGGTAGTATTTTTGCGAGCGGGCCGCCAGCGCGAGTCCTTGGATCTGCGGATTGAGCTGCGCCTCAAGGGTCTTGAGCAACTCGAAATCACCGCTGGCCGCGACGATCTTGTCGACGCGATCCAGATACGGCTCGAAACTCTCGACCTGAACATAGTCATAGCCCAGCGCATCGAGCTCATGATCGACGTAATCGGCATCGGGATCGAGCAGCAGCCACTGATCATCGGCAAATACCCAGATGGCAACGTTTTGCCCGGCAAACAACTCCAGACAGATGCGAACGGCGCGCGGGTCAATGCGATGAGCCACCAACAGGCTGCCATCGGGATGAGTGATGGTGCCGCCATTGAATGCAACGGTGGGCAAATCCACATCCAGCGCTTCGATCACCTGGCGCATGGCCCTGGGCGGGCGACTGCTGGCCAGCGTGAAGTGAACGCCGGCATCACGCAGGCGCTTGATGGCGTCGATATTGGCTTGGCTAAGGCTGTGATCACGGCGCAGTAATGTGCCGTCGATGTCGGACAACAGGAACTGTACGGGCAGTTCAGACATTCAATTCTCTCCATTCCCGACCATCACGACTCAGCAACTCTTCGCCCGCTTGCGGACCATCCTTGCCAGCTTCGTAAAGCTGCACTTGCGGCTGCGCGGCCCAGGCGTCGAGGAACGGCTGCACTGCACGCCAGCCGTTCTCGATGTTGTCGGCCCGCTGGAAGAGCGTCTGATCACCGGTCAGGCAGTCATAAATGAGGGTTTCGTACCCGGTGGAGGGCTGCATCTCGAAGAAATCCTTGTAGGCGAAGCCCAGCGCGATATCTTCCATCTTCAGTTCCGGGCCAGGACGCTTTGCAAACAGGTCGAACCACATGCCTTCGTTGGGCTGGATCTGGATCCGCAAGTAGTTGGGCTTGAGCCGGTCGACTTCGGTATCGCGGAACTGCGCGTACGGAGCAGGCTTGAAGCAGATGGCGATCTCAGTGCTGCGAGCGCTCATGCGCTTTCCGGTGCGCAGGTAGAAAGGCACGCCCACCCAGCGCCAGTTGTCGACCATGACCTTGAGCGCAACGTAGGTCTCGGTGTTGCTGTCCGGCTCCACGCGATCTTCCTGGCGATAACCGACGACCTGCTTGTCGCCCATCACGCCCTTCGCATACTGGCCACGCACCGAATTGGCCAGGGCTTCCTCCTGGCTCCAGGGCCGGATTGCACCGACCACCTTGGCCTTCTCGCCGCGAACGGCATCGGCACCGAAAGCGGCAGGCGGCTCCATCGCAACCATCGCCAGCAGCTGGAACAGGTGGTTGGGCACCATGTCGCGCAAGGCACCGGTGTGTTCGTAAAAGCTGCCACGGGTTTCGACGCCTACGGTTTCCGCAGCCGTGATCTGTACATGGTCGATGTAGTGATTGTTCCAGAACGACTCGAACAGGCCATTGGAGAAACGGCTGACCAGAATGTTCTGCACCGTCTCCTTGCCCAGGTAATGGTCGATCCGGTAAATCTGCTTCTCGCTCATGACCTTGAGCAGGCAGCCATTGAGCTCGACCGCACTGGCCAGATCGGAGCCGAAGGGCTTTTCGATCACGACGCGACGAAACCCGTTTTCGGTTTCCTGCAGCAAACCTGACGAACCCAGCCGTTGGGCAACCTCACTGAAAAACCGCGGCGCAGTGGCCAGATAGAACACCGCATTCGCGGTGCCAGTGCTCTCGATCTTGCTGGCGATGTCCTGATAAGTGGAATCGTCGAGGAAGTCGCCCTGCACATAACTGATGCGCTCGGCCAGCTTGCTCCACAGCGCCGGGTCGAGGGGATCCTTGCCACCGCCAGCCACCTTGCCGGCGGCTTCATCCCGAATGAAGTTCTCAAGCTTTTTCGCAAAGTCGGCATCACTGATCGCATTGTGATCGACGCCGACGATATGCAGCCCTTCATCCACCAGACCGTCGCGTGACAGGTTGTAAAGCGCCGGCATCAACAGGCGCTTGACCAGGTCTCCATGCGCACCGAACAGAAACAGGGTCGTGGGTGGGGCTACCTCGGTTTTTTGCTCGGCACTGCCACGCGACAGGCCCATTACTTGGGTTCCTTGTGGCCACCGAATCCAAAGCGCATGGCGGACAGCATCTTGTCCGCGTACGAACTTGTCTGGCGAGAACGGAAACGCGCAAACAGGGCGCTGGACAGAACAGGAACCGGAACCGCCTGCTCGATGGCCGCCTCGATGGTCCAGCGACCTTCGCCGCTGTCGGCAACCGAACCGGAGAAAGCATCCAAGTGCGGGTCGGTAGCCAGGGCATCGGCAGTCAGGTCCAGCAGCCAGGACGACACCACACTGCCACGACGCCAGACTTCGGCAATGTCGGCCGTGTTGAGGTCGAAACGCTGTTCAGGCGGCAGGTGTTCGGAATTTTTCTGTTTGAGAAGATCGAAGCCTTCGGCGAAGGCCTGCATCATTCCGTACTCGATGCCGTTGTGGATCATCTTCACGAAATGCCCGGAACCCGCAGGGCCGGAGTGGATATAGCCACGTTCGGCGCGGTCGTCGGTCGATTTGCGGTCACGAGTGCGCTCGATCGAGCCAAGGCCCGGAGCCAGTGTCGCGAACAGCGGATCGAGGCGCTCGACAACGGCGGCCTCGCCTCCGATCATCATGCAGTAGCCACGCTCAAGCCCCCAGACGCCACCTGACGTACCGACATCGACGTAATGCAGGCCCTTTTCAGTGAGCTCCTGAGCGCGCCGGATATCGTCCTTGTAGAAAGTATTACCGCCGTCGATGATCACGTCATCGGCGTCAAGCAACTCGCTGAGGGTCTGAATGGTGTCTTCGGTGGGCGCACCTGCCGGGAGCATTACCCAGACAGCACGGGGCTTGGCGAGCGTGCTGACCAGTTCCTTCAGATCTGCGACCGCAGTCGAACCGTCATTGGCCAGGGCGTTGCGCGATGCTTCATCACGGTCGTACACCACAGTCGTGTGACCATTCAGCATCAGACGGCGTGCAATGTTGCCGCCCATGCGGCCCAGTCCAATAATCCCAAGTTGCATGAAGGTGCTCCTTAAATCGTAAAAAGGTGCCTCGCTTGCCGTCCAGCGCATCGACAGGTTACGAGCATGCTGATTAGTCAAGCGAGGCGGAACGTCGGTTCCCTTGCGAGAAGATGAAGACGCGAGCGCCCTCCTGTGGTGCATTTTGTCGCGATTAAGAGACATTCGCGACAATTAAAAATAAAAAAGTTCCAAAATCATGCAAAAGAAATCAAAATCGGTGCCGATAGAGAGGGTAAGCAGCGGCGGTCAGGGATTGAAAGTCATTGCCACGGGCCTCTCTGAGGTTGAATCCGCCATTTGCGAGGTGAGCAATGGGCACTGTACTACCAGCACTTGCACCACAAACCCTGTATGTCACTATCCGTCGTGACGAACTGCGCACATTAAAAGAAGAGCGCGAGCAGTTGCAGAAAAAAGTGGCTCATTTGAGCTCGATGCTGCAGCAATCGCAGTTATCCGCCCCCGTCAAGATGCTTCAGGCCTGACCGTAACTGTATCATCCTTCAAAACGCCTCAGGGCAAGCCCGATAACTCGGCTTGCCCACCTGACCTGCCCTCCTGTCGATCCCCGCAACCAGTTCCACTCTCCGGGCAGTGCACGTCTGCACCAGCGCCATCAGGAAAAGAACCCTGGCGAATCGGCTCTCTATAGCGTTTTTTGCCAGAACATCGCGCGCCCCATTTCAGGGCTCAACTGATAGTTGTCAAAACCAAGCTTTCTGTAGGCCCCCTGCGCAATCTCGTTGCCTTCCAGTACCTCCAGCGTCAGCTTGCAGCAGCCACGCTGGCGTGCAATCTCCTCGACCTTGAGCAGCATTTTCTGGCTGATACCGAGGCCTCGATATTGCGAGATCACTGCGACGTCATGAATATTGACCAACGGACGACAGGCAAAGGTTGAAAACCCCTCGAAGCAGTTGACCAGCCCCACCGGCTCTCCCGAGATAAACGCCAGCACACTGAACGCATACGGACGCTTCGCAAGTTCGATTGCCAATTGCTGACGGGTGTCGCTCGACAGAGGCCGCCCCGTCCCCAAGGCATCCATTGAATACTCATTCAATACGAACCCGATTGCATCCGCGTGCACAGGATTGGTGTAACTCGCTTGCAGTACCAGTACCTCGGGGGCTTCCATTTCCATCCTCGTCAATTCAATCAGAGTGATTCAGTGAAATCAGTCATAGGGTAAATGCCTCAGGCCAACGTCAAGGTCGGGGCTTGTGGCCCGATTCTATCCTGCCCTGATTCAAAATGTTCCGACGCAGATGTAAGGATTTTCTCGTCGTGCCCGCAGATTGACCGCTACACGCACCCGGAAAAGGCGCTACGCACCGTTGCTGCTCATTACGGCCTGACAGCATCGGAATTTAGTGATGAAGACCAAACGCCTGGACGGGATTGTCCAACGATCCGACGACCGGTAATGAGCCCTACGGACGCCAAAAACAGCGGTAAAAAAGCGCATCGACCGCCCGGCTGCTACCTGCAGCGTGCCATCACGTGCGGCGTCGAAGCCTGTTCCAGACATTCGCAAATAAAAAAGTCGAAACTTCTCCAAAACGGCCGGGTCAGCTGATTAGAGCATCTATGCTATTGGCTGACATCCGGTAATGGCGACATCACACCGCTTTGTCACTATGCATGGTCCAAACGGGTATCGATCTTGCGTAGTGCACGTATGTGTACCCGGCCATAGGAAATGGCCAATAAAAATCAAGTGATGCACCAAGACTGTTTTAAGGGGAAAATTGATGATTAGCGCCGCTGTGAAAACCCAGAAGGGAGAGAGTTTTAACCAGCCTGTCGGCGAGCTGACTCATCTGCCGGTGTTCTCTACCAAGAGCGTTCCTGTGCTGCAAATGCCAACGTCGACTGTTCAGCCTCAGCCGACCATGTCTCAAGTCAACAGACGCAAAGTGTTGTTCGTGACCTCCGAGCTGGCCGATCTGGTGAAAACCGGTGGCCTGGGCGATGTGTCTGCCGCACTGCCGCGAGCCATGCGCCACCTGCACGACGTGCGAGTGCTGATTCCAGGTTATCCGCAGGTCATCAACAGCGGTAATCCGATCCATATCATCAGCCAGCTGGGCGGGCATGCAGCGCTGCCGCCTTGCAAGGTGGGTCGCATGGACATGAAAGATGGCCTGGTGATCTACGTGCTGATCTGCCCGGAGCTTTACGAGCGCGAAGGCACCCCTTATGCCGACAGCACCGGCCGTGACTGGTCCGATAACCATATTCGCTTCGCCCGTCTGGGCCTGGCAGCTGCCGAGTTCGCCGCTGGCGAAGTCAAGAGCCAGTGGTGCCCCGAGCTGGTTCATGCCCACGACTGGCCAGCCGGCCTGGCGCCTGCTTACATGCGCTGGCGCGGGCAGTCCACGCCAAGCATCTTCACTATTCACAACCTCGCCTATCAAGGGACCGTGAGTACGACGTCGAGCCGTGAGCTGGGCATTCCGGACTCCGCCATTACCCCTGAAGGCATGGAGTTTTACGGCCAGCTGTCTTTCATCAAGGCTGGAATGGCCTTTGCCAGCCACATCACGACCGTCAGCGCCACCTACGCTCGGGAAATCACTACTCCGGAGTTTGGTTGCGGCCTGGAAGGCTTCCTGCAAAGCAAGGCCAACAAGGGTCAGCTCAGCGGTATCCCCAACGGTATCGACGAAAGTTGGGATGCGGCCACCGACGAACACCTGATCTGCCACTTTGCGCCCAATGAATGGATGCGCAAGGAAATCAACGCTGACTACGTTCGTGAGTTGTTCGAACTGGACGCCTCGACCGGGCCGCTGTACGCAGTGGTATCACGCCTTGTGTATCAGAAAGGTCTGGACCTGACGATCGGCGTCGCCGAACACATCGTCAACAATGGCGGGCAGATCGCAATCATCGGCCGCGGTGAACCCGAGGAAGAAGAGGCCATGCGTGAACTGGCGGCACGCTTCCCCGGGCGTATCGGCGTGCGCATAGGCTTCAACGAAACCGACGCGCGACGCATGTTCGCTGGCAGCGATTTCCTGCTGATGCCGTCCCGCTATGAGCCTTGCGGGCTGAGCCAGATGTATGCGCAACGCTTCGGCTCTCTGCCTGTCGCACGCAATACCGGTGGCCTGGCCGATACGATTGAAGACGGTGTCACTGGTTTCCTCTTCAACGAATCGACAGTCGAAAGCTACACCAAGGCCCTGGATCGTACTTTTCAGGTCTTTGCTCATCCCGAACTGCTCAACGCCATGCGCTGCCGTGCAATGGCGGCTCCCTTCAACTGGCATCAGGCGGTAGAGCCCTACGCAGATCTCTATCGCGATCTGTTGAAGAAAAACGTGAGTATTTCCAGCAACTACTAGGTTAAGGATTTAATGGATGCCCCTGCGTACAGACGATAACTGGCGCCACGGCGCCGTTTTGTTGGACCCTGAACACACCCGGTTTGCCCTCTGGGCACCGGATGCCTCCTTCGTAAATGTCGAACTGCAGGATGGCCAGTCATTGGCCATGCTGCCTCAGTCCGACGGCTGGTTCGTCCTTGAGGCCCGCTGCAAGGCGGGTACTCGCTACCGCTTCAGGATCGACCACGAACTGGACGTTCCTGACCCCGCCTCCCGCGCACAGCTCGATGACGTTCACTCTGAAAGCCTTGTAGTCGACCCTGACGCTTATTCATGGCAAAACACTGCATGGAACGGACGTCCATGGCATGAAGCGGTGATCTATGAACTGCACGTGGGCGCCATGGGCGGCTACGCTGGCGTGGAAAAGCACCTGCCGCGACTCGCCAAACTGGGTGTTACTGCGATCGAACTGATGCCGCTTGCGCAGTTCCCCGGTGATCGCAACTGGGGCTACGACGGCGTTCTTCATTATGCTCCGCAATCCTCCTACGGCACGCCTGAACAGCTCAAGCAACTGATCGACACCGCTCACGGTCTTGGCCTGATGGTGATTCTGGACGTGGTGTACAACCACTTCGGCCCGGACGGCAACTACCTGGGCAGTTACGCCAAGGAGTTTTTCCGCAGCGACCTGCACACCCCATGGGGCGATGCGATCGACTTCAGGCGCCCGCAGGTGCGCGACTTTTTCGTCGATAACGCCCTGATGTGGCTGCTCGAGTATCGCTTCGACGGCCTGCGCATGGACGCGGTGCACGCCATTCGCGACAAGACCTTCCTGCCGGAGTTTGCTGAGCGGGTTCGCGGGCGCATTGAACCGGGCAGGCACGTGTGGCTGAACCTTGAGAACGAGTTCAACCAGGCCAGTCTTCTGGAAAAAGGCTTCGATGCACAATGGGACGACGACGGTCACAACACCCTCCACGTGCTGTTGACCGGTGAAACCGACGCCTACTATTCCGACTTTGCCAAAGAGCCGACGCAGAAGCTTGCGCGCCTGCTCAGCGAGGGGTTTGTCTACCAAGGCGAACCGACGCGTCATGGGCACACGCGAGGCGAGCCCAGCGCGCATCTGCCGCCGTCGGCCTTTGTGCTGTTTCTGCAGAACCACGATCAGATCGGCAACCGCGCACTCGGTGAACGCCTCCCGCAGCTCTGCGCGCCTGCTGCATTGAAGGCCGCCACCGCCCTGTTGCTGCTTTCACCGATGATCCCGTTGATGTTCATGGGCGATGAATGGGCGGCCAGCGAGCCGTTTCTGTTCTTCACCAGCCACCACGGCGAACTGGCCGATGCGGTACGTGAAGGACGTCGCAAGGAGTTCGCTGATTTCGCCGCGTTTGCCGACCCGGAAAAGCGCGAGCACATCCCTGATCCCAATGACATCAAGACGTTCGAAGCGTCGCGCCCGGCGTTTTCCGCGGTCGATCTCGACACCGACATAGGCCTTGATCATCGCAGCTGGCTGGAGTTCTACACGCAGTTGCTGGCCTTGCGGCACAAGGAAATCATGCCGCGCCTGCAGGGTGCACGCTTCCTGAAGACCGATATTCTTGGTGACAAGGCGGTCAGTGCGCGCTGGACGCTGGGTGATGGCAGCGAACTGCGCATTGATCTCAATCTCAGTGAGCACGCGGTCGACGCACCGCCGCAAACGGGTGCCCGCGAGATATTCTCCAGTGCCGAAAAATCGTCCGAACTTTCCCCACGCGGCATCCTCAATGCTTACACGGCCATTGTCAGCCTGAAAGCAAGCGATGTTCTGGAGGAACAGGATGAACAATGAGCAATTGGAGAGGCTTGCAACCGAGGCAGGATTGTCGGTTCACTGGGTCGATGCCAACGCTCGACCGCAGACCGTCAGCCCTGATGTGCTGCGCAAGGTATTGGAGGCGCTGGGCTATCCGGCTGAAAACGGCGAGGCTATCGATGCCAGCCTGCTGCGCCTGCAAAAGGCCAGTCACGGCACCACTGCCCCGCCGCTGCTGACGGTCGATGTAGAAAGCAACCTGGACCTGTCGCAATGGTTTGCTCCACAAACGCCGTTTACGCTTCACCTCGAAGACGGCTCTTCACTGGATGCCAGACTGACCTCCAGTGCAGAGCTTCCGGCACTTGCCCCGCCCGGCTACCAACAGCTGGAAATTGCCGGCCAGCACCTGACCATCGCGGTCGCACCGAAAACCTGCTTCAGCATGGCAATGGCGACCGACACCTCGAAGCCGCACGGCTGGGGACTGACCGCTCAGCTCTACAGCTTGCGCCGTGAAGGTGATGGCGGTTTTGGTGACACCGAGGCACTGGAGAAGGTCTTGCGCTCTGCCGGGGAACGAGGTGCCGACGCGTTGGGCATCAGCCCGATCCACGCCATGTTCGCCAACGACCCTCACCGTTACAGCCCTTATTCACCTTCCAGCAGGCTGTTTCTCAACAGCCTGTATGCGTCGCCGGGTGCGATTCTCGGTGAAAGTGCGTGGCGTCAGGCAATCGAAGACGCGCGTGTCGGCGACGAGATGAAGCGTCTTGAAACACAGACGCTGATCGACTGGCCAGCTGCGGCCAATGCCAAATGGAAAGCGCTTCACGCGCTTTATGAGGGCTTCAGTGCGGGTGATCACCCACTGCACGAAGACTTCAACAGCTTCCGCCACAGCGGTGGTGAAGCGCTGGAAAATCACTGCCGCTTCGAAGCGCTGTGTGCCGAATCCGAAACACTGAACATCGGTAACAACTGGCATGAATGGCCGGAACAGTTCAAAGACCCTCGCGGTGAAGCCGTCGCAGAGTTTGCCAAAAACCATAGCGAGCAAATCAGCTTTCATGCGTTCGCCCAATGGCTCATAGCCCGTGGTCTGGAGCGCGCGCAGGTGGCAGCACGCAGCAGCGGCATGCGCGTCGGCCTGATTGCCGATCTGGCCGTGGGTGCCGATGGCGCCGGAAGCCAGGCCTGGAGCCGCCAGGACGAGCTGCTGTCAGCCCTGACCGTCGGCGCACCACCCGACATTCTCAACCGTGCTGGCCAAAGCTGGGGGATTTCCGCGTTTTCACCGGACGGCCTCAAGCGCAACGGTTTTCGTGCGTTCATCGAGATGCTGCGGGCCAACTTCGCCCATGCCGGCGGCTTGCGTATCGACCATGTCATGGGCTTGCAGCGCCTGTGGGTCATCCCGCAGGGGGCGCCTCCCAGCGAAGGCGCGTACCTTAATTTCCCGCTAGACGACATGCTTCGCCTGCTGAGCCTGGAATCCTGGCGGCACAAGGCGATCGTGCTGGGTGAAGACCTTGGTACGGTGCCTGAAGGCCTGAGCGAAAAACTCAGTGCCAGGGCGATTCTTGGCATGCGCGTACTGCTGTTCGAACAAAACAACGGTCAGTTCAAGCCGATTCTCGACTGGTCGGATCAAGCGCTGGCGACCACCAGTACCCACGACCTGCCTACCCTCGCAGGCTGGCTCAGCGAGCTGGATATCGAGTGGAACGCGCGCCTCGGTCACATTGACGATCAGCATGAATCGCAGTGGCGCGAAGAGCGCACGCGGGAATATGAAAGCCTGCGGCGTGCCTTGAGCCAGAACATCGACAGTATGCCCTCCGGTACTGAAGACCCGGCCCAGATCATCGACGCGAGCATCAGCTACCTTGGCCATACACGTGCGCCATTGGTCTTGCTGCCGATAGAAGACGCCCTGGGTGTCGAAGAGCAGGCCAACCTGCCCGGCACCATTGACAGCCACCCCAACTGGCGCAGACGTCTTCCCGGCGATGCGGCCTCTCTGCTTGATAACCCGAATGCTGCTCGACGACTGGAATTGCTTTCCCGATCCCGGCTGCAGGCTACGGAGCGTGATCAATGACCCGTCCATTACAGCCTTTGCGCGCCACCCAGCGCCTGCAATTCCACAAGGATTTTACTCTCAACGACGCTGTGCCACTGGTGCCCTACTTCGCCAGCCTGGGTATCAGCCACGTCTACGCGTCACCGCTGCTCAAAGCCCGTGCCGGCTCGATGCACGGCTACGATGTCGTTGATCCCACGGTCATCAACCCGGAACTGGGCGGCGAGCCTGCCCTGCTGCGCCTGGTCGAGACCCTTCGCGAGCACGGCATGGGGCTGATTCTCGACATCGTGTCCAACCATATGGCGGTCGGCGGTGCCGACAACCCATGGTGGCTGGACCTGCTCGAATGGGGCCGTCGCAGCCCGTATGCAGAGTTCTTCGACATCCAATGGAATTCGCCGGACCCGCTGCTGGAAGGCCAGCTGTTGCTGCCATTCCTGAGCAGTGATTACGGCACGGTATTGCAGGCCGGTGAAATTCCGCTGCGCTTCGATGCCGAGCATGGCTCGTTTTACATCGAGCACTATCAGCATCACTTTCCGATCTGCCCACTGACCTACGACTCATTGTTGCAGGCCGTGGATCACCCGCAACTCAAGGAAATGGCCCAGCGTTTCACCGCTCTGGCGCAGTTCCCGCAAGCTTATGAGCGCGCGCGCCAGGCCAGGACCGAGTTGGCCGAACTGGCCAAGGACCCGCAGGTACTCAAGGGTATTGAGCAGATTCTCGCGCATTTCGATTCGAGCAAGCCGGAAGGCTTCCAGCGCCTGCACCGGTTGCTGGAGCGTCAGCACTACCGTCTGGCCAGCTGGCGCACCGCTGGCGATGACATCAACTGGCGGCGTTTCTTCGACATCAACGAGCTGGGCGGCCTGCGTGTCGAGCGGCCACAGGTGTTCGAGGCGACCCACGGAAAAATATTCCAGCTGATTGCCGACGGCCTGGTCGACGGGCTGCGTATCGACCACATCGATGGTCTGGCGGACCCGCGCGGCTACGGTCGCAAGCTGCACCGCCGGGTTAAGAGCTTGCTCAAGCTGCGTCCCGAGCATGCACAGATCGATCATCTGCCGATCTTCGTCGAGAAAATTCTCGGCCCCGACGAGCCGCTGCGTGAAGACTGGAGCGTTGACGGCACGACGGGTTACGAGTTCATGAATCAGGTGTCATTGCTGCAACACGACCCCAAGGGCGAAGAGCCTCTGGGTGAGCTGTGGAGCCGCCTGACCGAGCGTACCGCCGACTTCGATCAGGAAGTGCTGGTGGCCCGGGATCTGGTCCTGCACGGCACACTGGCGGGCGATTTCGAGAACGTTGCCCAATCGTTGTTGCAGATTGCTCGCAGCGACCTGATGAGTCGCGACCTGACCCTGGGTGCAATTCGCCGTGCCCTGCTCGCGCTGATCGTCAATTTCCCGATTTATCGTACCTACATCTCGGTATGCGGCCGTTCGGCGCAGGACGACAAGTATTTCCAGCAGGCAATGGAAGGCGCGCGTGCGACGCTGAACGAAGGCGACTGGCCAGTGCTGGATTACCTGGCACGCTGGCTCGGTGGCGAACCGTGGCGAAAACTGCCACGCGGCCCGCTGCGCAAGCTTTACAAGAATGCCTGCGTACGCTTCCAGCAACTGACCTCCCCGGTTGCCGCCAAGTCAGTCGAAGACACGTCGTTCTACCGCTCTGCCGTGCTGCTCTCGCGCAACGATGTGGGTTTTCATCCGCAGCACTTCAGTGCGCCGGTAGATGACTTCCATCAGGTCTGCCTGCAGCGTCTGGAGAAGTTTCCGGACAACCTGCTGACCACTGCAACACACGATCACAAGCGCGGTGAAGATACGCGTACACGTCTTGCGGTCCTGAGTGAGTGCGCCCCGTGGTACGCCGAACAGGTTGAGCGCTGGAGACAGCTGGCAATGCCGCTCAAGGGTGACGAGCCGACCATCAGTGCCGGCGACGAGCTGATGCTTTACCAGGCCTTGCTGGGCAGCTGGCCGCTGAGCCTGGAGGGTGAAGAAGCTCACCAGGAATACGCGAAACGCATGGTCCAGTGGCAAGAGAAAGCCCTGCGCGAAGCCAAGCTGCAAAGTAGCTGGAGTGCACCGAATCAGCCCTACGAAACCGCTTGCCGCGAATTTCTGGAGCGTTTGCTGCTGGCACCGGAAGCCTTGGCGTTGCGCCAATCCCTCAGTGCGACGGCCAACCGTATTGCCACCGCAGGCGCGCTCAACAGCCTGGCGCAAACCTTGCTACGCTTGAGCGTACCCGGTGTTCCCGATTTGTATCAGGGCACCGAGTTCTGGGATTTCAGCCTGGTGGACCCGGACAACCGTCGCCCGGTTGACTACGCTGCACGGAAACAGGCCCTGGCCGAAGACGCAAGCGTTGCCGAGCTGCTGACTGACTGGAAGGACGGACGCATCAAGCAGGCTCTGATCGCGAAGGTCTTGAACCTGCGCGCCGAACATCCGGTATTGTTCAGCGAGGGCAGTTATCAACCTCTGGAAATAAAGGGCAGTCACGCCGAGCAGGTGATGGCCTTTGCCCGGGAGACGCAAGGAGTGCGCGCTATCATCGTAGTACCACGCACATGCAGTGAACTATTGGGTACTGCGCAAACTCCATTGATTAATGCTGCCAATTGGGGCGACACGCGGATCATATTGCCGTTTGCCGACTCCGGTTCTGACTGGAAGGGACTCTTTTCTGACGTTGTCGTGACGAGTGATCGGGAAGTACCGCTCAGTGCAGCGCTTGAAAGATTTTCCGTCAATCTGCTTATTCAAACTATGTAATAGCTGGGAGTCTCAAGATGAGTGCCGACGAAAAAAGAATTCGCGACTTTGCTTACCAAATCTGGGAATCGGAGGGCAAACCCTCCGGTCACGACGAGCGTCACTGGGAAATGGCGCGCAAGCTGGCCGAAGCCGAAGCGCTGGCGCCGAACAAGTCCAGCGTACGCAAATCGACCAAGCCCAAGCTGCCTGAGGTAGACAGCGCCAAGGCCCCGGCTAAAGGCGCAGCCAAGCCCGCAGCGAAATCGGCGCCTGCGTCAAAGCCTGCCGGTGAAGCCAAGCCCAAGCCTGCTCCCAAGGCGGCCGCCAAACCTGCACCCAAGGCCAAGCCCGCTGCAGCCGCTGCAACCGACGCCCCTGCCAAAGAGGCTCCTGCCAAGCCTGCTCCGAAGAAGCCGCGCAAGCCGTCGAATTCTTGAAACTCTTCTGGCCGCGCACCGGTCAGTTATTGCAGGTCTCGCTCTGACCAGAGATGAGGCCTGCTACACCCCCTTAGATTATCGTCAGTATCGGAGCCTGCGGCTTCGATAGCGGTCTTGGCCGCTCAGAAAATCATTCGACGTCAGGAAGTCATCATGAATACGAAGTCCACTACACCGGCAGAAGATAATTCGGCCCCGCTAGACAACCCTGGCAGTACCCCGTCTCGCATTCGTGAAGGACTTCCCTTTCCTCTCGGTGCAAGCTGGGATGGCCTGGGCGTCAACTTCGCCCTGTTCTCGGCCAACGCCACCAAGGTAGAACTGTGCCTGTTCGACTCCACCGGCGAAATCGAACTGGAACGCATCGAACTTCCGGAATACACCGACGAGATTTACCACGGCTACCTGCCGGACGCGCACCCGGGCCTGATCTACGGTTACCGCGTGTACGGTCCGTACGATCCGAAGAATGGTCATCGTTTCAACCATAACAAGCTGCTGATCGACCCGTACGCCAAACAACTGGTCGGCGAACTGAAGTGGTCGGAAGCGCTGTTCGGTTACACCATCGGCCATCCTGACGGCGACCTGAGCTTCGACGAACGCGACAGCGCCCCTTTCGTACCGAAAAGCAAAGTGATCGACGAGGCCTACACCTGGGGCCGTGATCAGCGCGTTGGTACGCCTTGGGACAAGACGATTTTCTACGAAACCCACGTACGCGGCATCACCATGCGTCACCCTGAGGTGGCCGAAGAGCTGCGCGGCACGTTTGCCGGTCTGGGATCAGCGCCGGTCGTCGAGCACATTCGCAAGCTGGGTGTGACCTCCGTCGAGCTGCTGCCGATCCATGCCTTCGTCAACGATCAGCATTTGCTGCAGAAAGGCATGACCAACTACTGGGGATACAACAGCATCGCGTTTTTCGCCCCGGACCCGCGTTATCTGGCGAGCGGCAAGATTGCCGAGTTCAAGGAGATGGTTGCGCACCTGCATCACGCGGGCCTCGAGGTCATCCTCGATGTGGTCTACAACCACACCGCAGAAGGCAACGAGATGGGTCCTACCCTGTCGATGCGCGGTATCGACAACGCCTCGTACTACCGGCTGATGCCTGACGACAAGCGCTATTACATCAACGACTCGGGCACCGGCAACACCCTCGACCTGAGCCACCCTTGCGTATTGCAAATGGTCACCGACTCCCTGCGTTACTGGGCTTCGGAAATGCACGTCGACGGTTTCCGCTTCGACCTGGCGACCATTCTGGGCCGCTACCACGACGGTTTCGACGAGCGCCACAGCTTCCTGGTCGCCTGTCGTCAGGACCCGGTGCTGCGTCAGGTCAAACTGGTCGCCGAGCCTTGGGATTGCGGTCCGGGCGGTTACCAGGTGGGCGGTTTCCCGCCAGGCTGGATGGAATGGAACGACAAGTTCCGCGACACCGTTCGTGCCTTCTGGAAAGGTGACGAAGGCCAACTGGCAGATTTCGCTGCGCGCATGACCGCCTCCGGCAACATGTTCAATCAGCGTGGCCGTCGTCCGCAGGCGTCCGTGAACTTCATCACCGCGCACGATGGTTTCACGCTGCATGACCTGGTGTCATACAACGACAAGCACAACGAAGCCAACGACGAAAACAACCAGGACGGCAGCAACAACAACCTGTCCTGGAACCATGGCGTCGAAGGTCCGACCGAAGATGCGGAAATCAACAGCCTGCGTCTGCGTCAGATGCGCAACTTCTTCGCCACCCTGCTGCTGGCACAAGGCACGCCGATGATCGTTGCGGGCGATGAATTCGCGCGTACCCAGCACGGCAACAACAATGCCTACTGCCAGGACAGCGAGATTGGCTGGATCAACTGGGATCTGGACGAAGATGGCGAAGCGCTGCTCAAGTTCGTCACCCGCGTGATCAAGCTGCGTCAGACCTACCCGATCCTGCGTCGCAGCCGCTTTCTGGTAGGCGACTACAACGAGGAAATCGGCGTCAAGGATGTGACTTGGCTCGCTCCGGATGGCAACGAGATGAGCGTCGAGCAGTGGCACGATGCCAATGGCCGGTGCCTGGGCATGCTGATGGATGGTCGTGCACAGGAAACCGGTATCCGTCGCGCGGGTGCCGACGCGACGCTGTTGCTGGTGGTCAACGCGCATCATGACGGTGTCAACTTCACCCTGCCGGAAGTGCCTGAAGGTACCCATTACGAGTGCCTGATCGACACCAATCAGGATGATGCACGCAATAAGGAGCACTTTGCGTTCGGTTCGGAATACACCGTGACGCCGCGTTCGCTGTTGCTGTTCGAACTGAAGCGTGAAGACCAGCAATGATCGATGCCTTGAGTGAGTTTCTCGACTGGCGCAAGCACGGTTATGCCGATACGCGTGCGCTGGGCGAGTGCTTGCAGGCATTGGTCAACGAAGGTCTGGATCAGCTTCCCCTGCCTGCCCGCGGTCAGACACNGCGCTGGCCTGCGTTGCAGGCCACGACCTGGGGTTGTGCAAGTTGTACGAGGGGCACACGGACGCCTTGGCGATCATGGCGGAACTGGGTGCCCCGCCCCCCGAACAATTCAGCACCTGGGGCATGTGGGCGGCAGAGCCGCCACAGGCACGGGTGAATATCAGCGGCGCTGGCGATGCACTTCGCCTGCACGGCCGCAAGGCATGGTGCTCGGGCGCTTCGGCGTTGAGCCATGCATTGATAACGGCATGGGACGCCGAGCATCGGCAGCAACTGATTGCAGTGCGCCTTGACCAGCCCGGCGTACACATGACCGGCGACGGCTGGCGCGCAGTGGGCATGGGTGCTACCGGCAGCATCGATGTGGTTTTCGACAATGCCGTCGGTCAAGCGATCGGTGCGCCGGGTGGCTATCTCGACAGAGCTGGCTTCTGGCAGGGCGGCATCGGCATTGCGGCCTGCTGGTACGGCGCATCCCGCGCCATCGCGCAGCGCCTGCTGGCCCATGTCGGCAAGCGCGAGGAGCCGCACGCCCTCGCGCACCTTGGCGCTGCGGACGTGGCGCTGCATGCCGCAATCGAGGTGCTGCGCGCAGCTGCCGCGCACCTGGATCAAGCGCCGGCCGACGATGCAGAGATGCTTGCCAGACGTTGCCGCGCCTATGTCGAACAAGCTGCCGATCTGGTCATCCAGCATGTGGGCCGGGCCGTCGGCGCCGGGCCTTATTGCAAAGATCCGCACTTTGCCCGGTTGATCACCGACCTGCCGGTTTTCCTGCGTCAGAGCCACGCCGAACAGGACCTGGCAGCATTGGGCCAATCAGTCGGCAAGGCGTTGCCCGCTGCACGGACGTGGTCACTATGAGAGCGTATAGAGCATGAGCGAAGGGTTCGTAGTGAGTGATGACGAGTCCGGCCAGGGGACATCCCTTGCTGCCTGGAATGCTTCGGTCAGGCTGAACGGCTTGCCAGCGATCACTGCCGACTTGCTGGTGCCGACCAATTGCCGAGCCGTGATCATCGCCCCGCATCCGGATGATGAAGTACTGGCCTGTGGCGGACTGATGAGCCAACTGGCACAACTGGAGCGCAGCCTGTTACTGATCTCGGTCACCGATGGTACAGCCAGCCATCCAGGCTCCACCCTGTGGCCTGTCGATCGTCTGTCCAGAGCCCGGCCCGAGGAAAGTGCCGAAGCCTTGGATCGTCTCGGTATACCTGCCGAGGGCCTCGAATGGTTGCGTTGCGGCTTTCAGGATGGCGCCGTGGCCGAGTCGGAGGAACGGCTGGTGGCCTTTCTCGAACAGCATCTGGGCCCTGCGGACGTGGTGTTCGCCACCTGGGCAGAAGATGGCCACAGCGACCATGAAGCGGTCGGCAGAGCCAGTGCAAAAGCCTGCGCGACGACCGGAGCACAGTTTTACGAAGTACCGGTCTGGGCCTGGCACTGGGCCGACCCCGAAGATGAACGTCTGCCATGGGACAGAGCGCGCAAGCTGCTGCTCGATCCGGTGACCCTGGCCCACAAACGCAACGCCGCCCAAGCGTTCACCAGCCAGCTGCAGGGTGATCCGGCAATCGGTCTTTCGCCGGTTTTGCCGGCTGCAGTGTTGGAAAGACTGCTGCGCCCCTTTGAAGTGGTGTTCACATGAGCGTCGAGGACAGTTATTTCAATGAGCTGTTTCTCAACAACGATGACCCGTGGGCATTCAAGCAACGCTGGTACGAACGGCGCAAGCGCGCACTGACCCTGGCCGCCCTGCCCCGCGAGCGCTACCGTTCGATATTCGAACCCGGCTGCGCCAATGGCGAACTCAGTGCCGATCTTGCCGGGCGCTGCGACGCGCTGGTGTGCTGCGACACCTCTAACCTGGCTGTGGACCTGGCACGCAAGCGTCTGGCCGACTTGCCCCATGCCAGAGTGTTACAGGCGCGTTTGCCACAGCAATGGCCGCAAGGCGAATTCGACCTGATCGTCTTCAGCGAGATGGGTTATTACCTGGACGCCGACGACCTGCACGGCCTGATCGACCGCGCACTGGCGGCCCTGTCACCGGACGGCCAGTTGCTCGCCTGTCATTGGCGGCCCGATATCGAAGGCTGCCCGCTGAACGCCCAGGCGGTCCACGACATCCTTGCTGCACGATTGTCCATGCACCGACTTTTCAGTCATCACGAACAGGATTTCCTGCTGGACCTGTGGAGTCGTGATGGAACCTCCGTAGCAGAACAGGAATTCTCCGATGATCGGCATTCTGATCCCGGTGCACAATGAAGAGCAGTTACTCGACTTGTGTCTCGAAACGATAAAGCAGGCGGCTGCCCACCCCGACCTCAAGGGCGAATGCGTGGAAGTGCTGGTGGTGCTCGACAGCTGCACTGACCGCTCGGCGGAGATCGCACGAGCCCATGGTGTGATGATTCTTGAAGTCTCGGCGCGCAACGTGGGGCAGGCACGCGCACAGGGCGCGGCGTTTCTCCTCGACCGAGGCGCACGCTGGCTGGCGTGTACCGATGGCGACAGTACCGTGGCCAGTGACTGGCTTGCCGAACAGCTGGCGCTGGATGCCGACGCAGTGTGCGGAACGGTGACGCCCGGCGACTGGAGCAAGGACATCTCGGCTGCTGCGCAGGCTGCTTATCTGCAGCATTACCAGCACCGTGACGGTCACCGACACATTCATGGTGCCAATCTGGGTGTCAGCTCGATTGCCTATATCAGCGCCGGTGGATTTCCGGCCCTGACCTGCCATGAAGACGTGCATCTGGTCCGGCAACTGGAATTGATCGGAGCACGGATCGCCTGGAGCTGCCGCCCCAGGGTCACCACCAGCACCCGCCTCGACTCGAAAGCCAGGGGCGGGTTCGGTGATTTTCTGAGTTCGCTGAACGCCTGAAGGGCGTGCTTACTGGTGATGCGCTGTCTGCATGCCTGAACGGTCATCGTCGGCCGAATTGAGCGCGGCGCTGAAGAAACGCACCGCTTCGGCACTCAGGTTACGATGGATATCCTCGCGGTCCACGCCATCAGGGTCATTGCACAGCAACGGAGCAGTCGCGCGTTGCTCGTCACTGCACGGTGCCATGAAGACAAAATGCCCTGCCCCGGCCAGCAACTTGTAGTCGGGCGGCTGCGGCAGCTTGCGCGCCAGTGCTTCTGCGTTTCGGTCGATCGCCAGCAACTGATCGTCATCCCCCGCGTACATCAGCACCGGCACGTGCACATCACCCAGCGTGTGGCGGCCGAACATCAGGCTCAGCGGGGCCATTAACATCAGCGCGCCAACCCGTGGATCAGCCTGAGCGTGAAGGTCATCACGGTCTGCGACAAGCTCGCCCTGCGTCTTGCACGCATCGCGGTCTGTCGGGCGCTCGGCGCAGTACTGACGCAGACGCTGCAGATCAGGTTGCGCGCCAGCAAGAATCAGCGCGGTTTCGCCACCGGCCGAATAACCGATCACGCCCACTTGCCGGGCATTGAGATAGGGGGCCAGCAAGGGGTCAAGCAAGGCCGTGCTGATCGCTTCGGAAATCTGCAGCGGGCGGCCGTACAGGTTGCTCAGGCTGCCAAGACGGCTGTGATCGCGATCATTGTCGCCAGGATGAACCACGGCAACCACCACAAACCCCTGGCGCGCCAGCGAAGTGGCCAGGTCATGCAGCGCAAGCGGAGTGCCTGTGTTGCCGTGTGACAGCAACAACAGGGGGAAGCGGCCCATTGCGATAGGCGCCTCTTCACCGGCTTCGACACGATAGCCGTGAAGGGTACTCACTTGCTCGGCGGCGGTGGACGGGTAAAACGCGATGGCCTGCACCGGCTGGGAATCCAGCGGATCAGGGAAACTCAACTGGTGGTAGCCCGCGCTCCAGGCTTCATCCGCCTGAGCGTGCACCGAAACAAGGCTATCGAGCAGGAAAACCAGCATCACTGCACAAAGACGTACCATGGCAAGGCCCAACCTTTGCAAATCCGGAACTTCGCCCGGACAATCCATCAAGCGCTTGTGTCGAGCATCATGCTCCAGCGCGCCGTTCCCACCCAGATATGAGTGTTGAAAACAGAAATAGTGCACAAGCCGGGCCATAAACTGCCCGTTGTTTTTTCTCGAGGGCGAATACTCCCGCCAGCCTGACAAGGCGATGCTCGAAAACCCTAGGCTCTGTACGTAAAGTGGCTGCGCTCGGTGATGCTGCGTTAAAAACAGGCTCGGATGCGAGTCCAATCTGAATGCTCATTTACAACACGTAGGGTTGAACGCGACCCCGGCCGTTCCTCGCCTGTTTTTGCCTTGCCTGACCTTCGCTCGCCGACTTTTCGTACAAACCCAGTCTAGTCCCGTAAGAACCCCGTTACCTGTAAGAAAGCTGTCAAGGTTGTATCCCGTTAACGCGCCGTTCAGCGCAGCCCATCGCCATGCATCAGAAACAAAAAAACTCCACAACCCGCCAGGAAAACCCCGCGCAGGTTGTAGAGTTTCGTGAAGACGGCTTTTGATCAGGCCGCGAACAGCTCGTTCTGAATGTAGTGCTGGGCAGCACTCATGGCGCTGGCACGCGGCTCTTCGCCATACGCCAGGCCGTGGGCGCGGACGAATTGCAGGTCGGTGATGCCGATGAAGGCGAACAGCGTCTTGAGCAGCTCTTCGTGACCGGTGCCAGTGGGTTGTCCGGCGTGCAGACCGCCCGAGGTGGAAACGATAATGACTTTCTTGCCGCCACACAGGCCTTCAGGGCCGGCTTCGGAATAACGGAACGTGCGACCCGCGATCAGAATCCGGTCAAACCAGGCTTTCAGCTGGGTCGGAATGGTGAAGTTGTACATGGGTGCGCCGATGACCAGCACGTCCGAATCGAGAAACTGCTGCAAAGTGGCTTCGTTGCCTGCCACTTCCTGCTGCTGGGCGGCGTCACGGACTTCTACCGGCGTGCCCGCCGCAGCGAGGCTGGCAGCAGAGAAATGCCCAAGCGCGTCACTGGCAAGATCGCGATAGGTGACCTGGCTGTCGGCGTGCGCATTCAGGTAGGCCTGGACAACCTCATGGGTCAGCTGACGCGAAGCGGAGTGATCGCCGAGGATGCTGGAGTCGAGGTGCAATAGTTTCATAACGTAGCTCCCTTAAGAAAATCGCCACTGAGCGATGAAGTGGCGAGCATCCTATCCTTGATCGCAATAGATGATTAGTGGTCTTGAATGCGACTGTTCGTTCTATTAAGAGAACAATAGAGTGAGTCCGGACTGAGGCTCAGTTCTTTGAACGAGGTCTCGAACGCATCCAGCAGGCCCCTGACGGCGGGAAGCAGGCCACGGCGCGAGGCGAACACAGCATGCACGATGCCGCACTTGGGTCGATGCTCGCTGAACAGCTCTACCAGGCGTCCGTCCTGCAAGGCTTCCCTGACAATCAGCTCGGGAAGCTGTGCCACGCCGACTCCCTGCAAGGCGGCCTGCAGCATCATGTCCAGGTCCGAGCTGATGAGCCGCGGCGTGTGGCGTATTTCGGCATAGTGGCCGGGCTGCGTCTCCAGCAACCAGCGATGCTC
The DNA here is from genome assembly GCF_001467335.1 of Pseudomonas sp. ICMP 10191. Lineage (NCBI taxonomy): Bacteria > Pseudomonadati > Pseudomonadota > Gammaproteobacteria > Pseudomonadales > Pseudomonadaceae > Pseudomonas > Pseudomonas sp. ICMP 10191. Next base: position 77,166 of record NZ_LKGW01000168.1, on the reverse strand, counting down.
GTGATTCGAAGAGGGCATATCGAGGCTGGGCAGTGTCGACAGCGCCTCTAGAGAAGGCGTTGCCGACAGCCTGGCCGCCAGGTCCGCGCGTGCCACCAGACGCTGAGCGCTGTGCCCGAGCTTCTTGACCACCAGGCCGTCGTCCTCCAGTGGTGGAAAACGCACACGCAGCGCAATGTCGATGTTCTCGGTCAGCGGGTCGACGCGTCGGTTGGTACTTTCGACCTGGATCTGAACCTTGGGGTGCTCGGCCGCGAAGCGGGCGATGGTCTCGTTGAAGCCCATCGCTGCCAACGCCGGAGGACAACTGATCACCACCCTGCCCTGCGGTTCGGATTTGGAACGCAGGATGGCCTCTTCGGCAGCCTCGGCCTCGACCAGCATGGCCACGCAATGCGCGTAATAGTCACGCCCGCTTTCGGTCACCGCGAAGGTGCGGGTCGAGCGGTGAATCAGCCGAACACCCAGGCGCTCCTCAAGCCCGGCAATGCGCCGGCTGAGTTTGGACTTGGGGATCCCCAGCTTGCGGCTTGCCGGCGCAAAGCCCAGGCACTCGACCACCTGGACGAAATAAAACAGATCGTTGAGATCAAACACCCGGCCACCTCGTTTTCAGAGCCGGGAGTATGCAACGCCGTGCCCCGTGTCTCAAGACCGGGACTTAGGACCGCGCCCGGCTATTCGGCAGTCAGAAATGCCAGTACCGGCACAGTGAATGCCTCACCCGCCTCGACACTGGACAGGTGGGCCGCGTGCAGCTCGATGGTCTGCGAGCCCTGAATCCGTTCGACCATGAAACGCCCGTCCGCCGGGGTCGTTACAGCATCCTCCGTGCCACAGACCACCAGCACCGGCAGCTCGATGGAAGCGATCTGTTCACGGAAATCCGCATCGCGCACGGCCGCGCAATTGGCCGCGTAACCCTGTGGCGAGGTGCGTGCCAGCATGCCGACAACCGTGTCGACCGCAGCAGGTTCGGCGACCGCGAAGGAAGGCGTGAACCAGCGCGCAATCGAGGCATCGCGCAACGCGATCATGGCTGACTGGCCGTCACGCAGAACGGTTTCGATGCGAGGGTTCCAGACATCGGGATTGCCGATTTTGGCGGCCGTATTGCACAGCACGACCTTGTGCAGGCGCTGCGGCGCATTGATTGCCAGCCATTGGCCGATCAGCCCGCCCATGGACAGGCCGCAGAAAAAAGCCTTGTCGATGTCCAGCGCGTCAAGCAGCGCCAACACATCGCGAGCGTTTTGCTCGATGCTGTAACTGCCCTCGCTGACCAGCGATTTGCCATGACCGCGGGTGTCGTAACGCAATACCTGAAAGTGACGGGTGAATGCAGACACCTGGTTATCCCACATGTGCAGATCAGTGCCCAGGGAATTGGACAAGACCAGCACCGGCGCGCCCGCCGGGCCTTCGAGCAGGTAGTTCAGTTGACCATCAGCAAGTTGCACGGCAGACATTCGAAACTCCGGATAAAGGCAAAGCTGCACACTAATGAGTGTCGCAGCAGCATACAATCCGCTGATCGAATATCCGTGCGGCTATCGAACAGCTTACCGTGCGCCGTCCGCCCCCAGGGAGCATCCATGCCAAAGAGCCCGCAAAAGACCCTGCACAAGGAAGACATCGCCAGATTCTGCCTCGACCTGCCGGGCGCGCGTGAAGACTACAAGTGGGGCGGCGTACGGGTTTTTTCCGTCGCCGAAAAGAAAATGTTCGCGGTCATTGACCTGGCCGGCGAGGACCTCGCGTTCAAGGTCCACCCAGAGTTGTTTCTGGGTTACGTGGATCGCCCCGGCATACGACCTGCGCCCTACCTGGCGCGTGCGCACTGGATCAGCGTGGCAGATCTGCAGACGCTGAGCGCCGATGAGTTGCGCGACCTGCTGACCCGCTCGCACCAGTTGGTGGTCGGCAGGCTGCCGAAACGGCAACAGATCGGCCTGACGCTATAACGGCAACAGCTGCACAAGCCGCTTGCCCAAAAACAGCCAGTCAATCCACAACGCCTGATGCACCAGCACGATCAGCCAGAATACGACCTGAAAAGACACCTTGCGGGTCTTGTGCCGGAACACCTGTTGCGCGAGCAGCGCGCCGGGCCAGCCGCCGAGCAGCTCGACACCATGCAGGACGTTCTCCGGGGTGCGCTGGCCAGCACTGCCGGCCTGTCGCTTGTCATGCCGGTAAAGCACGAACGCCAGCAGGCTCATGACGATCAGGACCAGCGCCGGGATCGGCGTGACCTGCCTCAGCCATAGCGATGCCGAGCCGTAGACTGGCAACGCACACAGCAGCAACAGCACCAGAATCTTCAAGCGCAATTGCCGGACCGGCGGCCTGCCAAGGCTGGCTGGCCGTGACGACCCGCGGCTCGCCGTCATGCCTTGGCCGATGCCCAGTCGATCCAGCCAAACTGCCAGGTCGCCAGGATCAGCAGGCCGAAGGCGATGCGATACCAGGCGAACACCGCATAACTGTGAGTGGCGATGAACTTGAGCAAACCGCGCACTGCAATCATCGCGAAGATGAACGAGGTGATGAAGCCGATGGCAAACACCGCGAAGTCGTCAGGGCGAAACATGTCACGGTACTTGTAGCCCGAATACACTGCGGCACCGACCATCGTCGGCATGGCCAGGAAGAACGAGAATTCGGTCGCCGCCTTGCGGGACAGGCCGAACAGCAGGCCACCAATGATCGTCGAACCCGAACGCGAGGTGCCGGGAATCATCGCCAGGCACTGTACCAAGCCTACCTTGAGCGCATCGCTCCAGCTCATGTCATCGACGGTTTCGGTGCGCACGGTGTGTTCGCGGCGCTCGGCCCAAAGCATGATCACCCCGCCAACGACCAGTGCCGTGGCCACGGTAATGGCATTGAACAGGTAGTGGTGGATGGTATCGGCGAAAATCACGCCCAGCACCACGGCCGGCATGAAGGCGATCAGCAGGTTGAGGGTGAAACGCTGCGCCTGTTGCTGTTTCGGCAACCCCACGACCACGTCGAGGATCTTGCGCCGAAACTCCCAGACCACCGCCAGAATCGCCCCCAACTGAATGATGATGTTGAAGGCCATGGCACGTTCGCCGCCAAAATCGATCAGGTCGGCGACGATGATCTGGTGCCCGGTACTGGAGATCGGCAGGAACTCCGTCAGCCCTTCTACAACACCCAATATCAACGCCTGAGCAGCGGTCCAAAGATCCATCATTCCCCCATGAAGCGATGCCGCAGGCTCGCTGTTTAATGTTGTCGTGTAAAAAATGCTTGCCACTATGCCGCCACATGCCTGAACGAAGCTTGAAGAAACTCGCGCAAATGCAAGGCGCGGAATGCTAGCAGACCTGCACGCACAAAGCCTGCTGACGTAAGGTCTGGCGCAACACAAGCTGCACGCAGCGCGCAGAAGCGCATACAATCGCCGGCCCCGCCCCTCACTACCCTCACCAAGGAGCCGCCATGTCCGGGCTTGAACTCTTCGCTGCCGCCATCGGCGTTATCGCGGTCTGGCTGACAGTGAAGCAGAATCCCTGGTGCTGGCCAATCGGCCTGGTCATGGTGGTGATCTACATCTGGATATTCTTCGACGTAAAGCTGTATTCGGACATGCTCCTGCAGGTCATCTACGCAGGCCTGCAGGTCTATGGCTGGCTGCAATGGACGCGGCACGGTGACGGCCTGCCGGTCAAAGCCGTGACCACCTTGCAGAACCGTTCGGTGCTCAAGGGGCTGGCGGTCGGCGCACTTGTCAGCGTCGCACTGGGGGCAGGCATGGCGCATTTCACCGATGCGGCACAGCCCTGGCTGGACGCCGCGCTGACCGGGTTCAGTCTGGTGGCGCAGGTCTGGATGGCGCAAAAACGCGTTCAGTGCTGGCCGCTGTGGATCCTGCTCGATGTGATTTTCGTCGGCTTGTTCATCTACAAAGAGTTGTACCTGACGGCTGCGCTGTATGGCTTGTTCACCCTGCTGGCGGTACAGGGCTGGCGCGAGTGGCGCAACGATCTGGCGCTGGCGCGATGAAAGTTCTGGTTCTCACCGGCCCCGAGTCGAGCGGCAAGAGCTGGCTGTCGGCGGAAATACAACACAGGTTCGGCGGCCTGCTGGTCGGCGAATATGTCCGGCAGTTCATCGATCAGCAGGGCCGCGATACCGTTTACGCCGATATTCCGGCCATCGCCCAGGGCCAACTGGCCTGGGAGGACGCCGCGCGCGGCGCCGAGCCAGACTTGCTGATACTCGACACGCACCTGTTGAGCAACATGCTCTGGAGCCGCACGCTGTTCGGCGACTGCCCTGCGTGGATCGAACAGCAACTGCTGAGGCGTACCTATGACCTGCATCTGCTGCTGTCGCCTGAAGGCGTTGACTGGATCAGCGACGGCCAGCGCTGCCAGCCGCAATTGGGTGAACGCCAGGCCTTTTTCGACGCCAGCCGGGAATGGCTGGAACACCACCGGCAGGCTTACCGGGTAGTGGGCGGTAACTGGGAGCAGCGCCGCGTACAGGCGCTGACCGCTGTCTCGCAGTTGCTGGGCGATTCAGCGGATCTGGTGCTTGTGTAACAGCCGGTAAAACGTCGGCCGCGAAATACCCAGCACTCTGGCCGCCACACTCAAATTGTCACTGTGGCGCGTCAACACGTCACACAACGCCTGACGCTCGGCCCGCGACTTATAATCCTCCAGCGTCCCCATGCTGCCAACACTGTCCTCCTCACCCAGCAGGCCGAGATTTGCCGCTTCTATCTGCCTGCCTTCGGCCAGCACCAGCCCGCGCCGAACGCGACCGGCCAGCTCGCGCACATTGCCCGGCCAATCGTGCTTGCCCAGCGCAACCAAAGCATCCTGACTGAAACTGCGCGCCCGCCTGCCGGTTTCCTGACTGTACAAATGGGCGAAATGGTTGGCCAGCAACGCCAGATCGCCATGACGCTCGCGCAATGGCGCCACCCCGACCTGCAGCACATTGAGCTGGTAATACAGGTCCTCGCGAAAGCGCTTTTTGCGCACCGCCGTTTCAAGATCCTCGCGGGTCGCGGCCAGCACCCGCACATCCACTGCAATCGGTTCGCTACCGTCCACGCGCTCGATCTGCCGGTCTTCGAGAAAGCGCAGCAGGCTCGCCTGGGTATCCAGCGGCAGCTCACCGACCTCGTCGAGCAACAGCGTGCCGCCGTCTGCGGCTTCAAGCAACCCGACCCTACGTTCCTGAGCATCGTCAAACCCGCCGTCCTCATGACCGAACAGCACGGCGTGGATCGACTGCCCGTCAGACGCTGCGCAATCGACCACGATAAAGGGTTTGTCGCGTCGCAAGGACTGAACATGCAGGCTGCGCGCGATCAGTTCCTTGCCCGTGCCCCGTTCGCCCCTGATCAATACCGGCGAATCGGTGGGCGCCAGTTTGCTCAGCAGCCTGCGCAATTCACGGACAGGCCGACTGTCGCCGAGCCACTCGGGTTCCACGCTGAATTGCAAAGGCGAGCCCTGCAATTGCGGCCGCCCGGCCGTAAACGCTCTGTCTAGCGAGGCATGCAGCCGATCCGCGTCGAAAGGCAGCGTATGAAAGTCGAAAAACCAGCGGCAGACGAAATCACCGATTTTCTCGCGGCGCAAATCACTGACTGCCAGCACTGCAATCCAGCGCACCGGGCTGTTAATGAACAGCGCCTCGAGCCTGGGCAAGTGTTCAAAATGATCGGGGGTCAGGTGAATCAGGCCTACATCACAATCAGCAATGATTGCCGAACCCGATGGGCTTTCCTGCACCGTCCATCCGGCCTCGACCAGAACGGGGATCAATGGATGACAGTCGTCACCGCCGTCGAGCATTAACAGACGTCGTGTTGGGGCCGATCCATGCATGAGGTTTCCTTGGCGCCCGGCGTATGGAAGATTTGAAAAGCTTTTTATAAACAGTCTGTTGGCGAGCCCACTCATCACCCTAGCAAATATTTGACGCAGCGTTGTACCGTTTGGGTCTAACGCTCATAACCTGCTGTCATTAGTGCGCTACCTGCCCGGTTCTTGCGGCAACAGGCAGCCTTCCACGCGCCCCATCAAAAATAATTCGCAAATATTTTCAATGAACGGTGTGACTCATGCCCCCTTGTCGTTCATCAACACAAGTAACCAGCCGGACGGTCAGCCCGCCGCCGAGACTGAATTGATATGGGCACTTGAGGAAACGACCATGAACGCCCCACTGCGCTTCAACGATGCACTTCTGATCGCTGGACACGCTTTTGAACCCTTCCAGTGTGTTGCCTGGGCACCACAGGACGGTAACGGCGAACTGAGCCTGACGGTGATCGACCGCACCAGCAACCGTATCGGTCGCAAGCAGATCCCGAGCAGCACCTATTCCGACAAGCGCCAACTGGCCAGCGCGCTGGAACAGGCCCGTGCAGAAATCAGCAACGAAGGCTACGACCTTGAGCCGTGGACCATGCCGGCTTGATGGCTGACTGAGCGGGCTCCCCGCTTGGCGTAATGGAAAACCCCGTGGGATCGCCGCCCTTGCCGCGCCCACAGAGGTGTGTTTTCAGTGCCATGCTCTGCGCGCGCCACCCCCGCAGAGCATCGGCAAGAGAGCCTGGCCTGAGGGGTTCCCCACCCTCAGACCCGCTTCAACTCATCGATGTGCCGGTACTCAGCCCCCAGACTCGATGCCAGTTCCCGCGCCCTTCCCAGGCGGATCGGGCCTTTCTCGATATCGATCAGCAAGCTGGCGCAGTCGAACGCAGGGAGTGCCGGTAACGACTTGATCCGGCCATCGGTCAGCACCAGAACCCGCTGCTGTTCGGCCGGATAGCGTTTTTGCCGTTGCCCCAGCCATTCAGCTGCCTGTCGCAGCGCTTCCGGCAACGGCGTACCACCGCCAGCCCCCAGTGCATCCAGCCAGGGTGTCAACGCCGATGAGGCCTTCAGCCCCTGATGTTGCCAGCGTGGCGCAGTGCCGCTGGCGGTCAGTAAGGCCAGCCGCGCGCGGCGTCGATAGGCATCGTCGAACATCTGCGACAGCAGGCCCTTGGCCTGACTCAACGCCTGATGGCGGCGGGTAGACGCCGAAGCATCGACAATCACCAGCAATAACTCGCTGGGCCGGCTGCTGCGCGGCTGGCGAACCAAATCCTTGTGGCTCTTCGGCTGACCGCGCAGAAAGGTCGGTAGCCATTGCACCGGGCCATCAGCACCGACACGCACAGCGCCCTGCCTGCCGCAGGCCAGTCGACCGGGACGGGGAATGGCATCCGCCCCCTGTATGGCGCGGGGACGGATGCCTAGGGCTTTTTTGGCCAGCTCGGCACTTCGCGGCGTGAGCCGGTCGTGACGGCCTGGGCGGGCAACTCACCCCAGCTGCCCTGCCCGCCGTCAGGCTCGGCCTGTTTGCTGGACGAGCCCGGAGGCGGTGGCGGCGCCTCGGAATTCTGCGGTGGCGGTGAGGGCTCGCGACGCCGGTGACGCAAGGCAAATTCGGCAACCGCTTCGATGTCCTGCTCTTCAATGTGCCCGGCACCCCGCCACGCCGCATGAGCACGCGCAGCCCGCAGCCAGACCAGATCGGCACGCATGCCGTCGACACCTGCGGCAAAGCAACGCTCGGTGATCATTGCCAGCGACTGGTCATCCAGTTCGATGCTCGACAATAGCTGACGGGCCTGTTCACAGCGCAGCTTCAAGGCATCCTGCTGCGCTTGCCACTGCTGGCAGAAGCCCTGCGGATCGGTGTCGAAATCCAGACGGCGACGGATGATCTGGCTGCGCTCGGCAGGCAGTGTATGACCGCTCAGCGCCACATTGAGGCCAAAGCGGTCCAGCAACTGCGGGCGCAATTCACCTTCTTCGGGGTTCATGGTACCGATCAGCACGAAACGCGCAGCATGACGATGGGAGATACCGTCGCGCTCGACCAGGTTGACGCCGCTGGCCGCGACGTCCAGCAGCAGGTCGACCAGATGGTCGGCAAGCAGGTTGACCTCATCGACATACAGCACGCCGCCGTCGGCCTTGGCCAGCACGCCCGGAGAGAAGCGCGCGCGACCCTCGCTCAGTGCGGCGTCAAGGTCCAGCGTGCCGACCAGACGCTCTTCGGTAGCACCCAGCGGCAAGGTGACGAACTGACCGCTGGCCAGCACATCGGCCAGCCCGCGGGCCAGCGTCGATTTGGCCATGCCCCGCGGCCCTTCGATCAACACGCCGCCGATGCGCGGGTCGATGGCAGTCAGGCATAACGCCAGTTTCAGGTCATCAGCACCGACCACAGCGGCCAGCGGAAAATGCGGAGTTTCACTCATCGTTGAATCAGACACGGTCATCAGTTCTCTTCTATGTCCAGGAGCAGGTCTTCCAGCGCCTGCTGATACTCGCCAGGCTCCTGCCAGAGGCCGCGCTGCTGGGCTTCGAGCATGCGCTCGGTCATGTCGCGCAAGGCATCAGGATTGTGCTGAGCGATGAAATCGCGAGTCGCCGGGTCCAGCAGATAGGCGTCGGCGAGCAGCGCGTACTGGTGATCATCGATCAGCTCGGTGGTCGCATCGAACGCGAACAGGAAATCCACGGTCGCGGCCATCTCGAACGCCCCCTTGTAACCATGGCGCTTGGCCCCTTCGATCCATTTCGGATTCGCTGCGCGCGAACGTATCACCCGGTTCAGCTCTTCCTTGAGGGTACGGATTTTCGGCAGGTCGGGCTGGCTGTGATCGCCGTGGTAACTGGCGGTCTTCTGCCCGCTGAGGCTTTCCGAAGCGGCAAGCATGCCGCCCTGAAACTGGTAGTAGTCGTTTGAGTCGAGCAGATCGTGTTCGCGATTGTCCTGATTCTGCAGCACCGCCTGCACCTGAGAAAGCCGCTGGGCAAAGCGCTGGCGTGCGGGCGTACCTTCATCGGCAGCGCCATAGGCGTAACCGCCCCAGTTCAGGTAAACCTCGGCAAGGTCATCGCGGCTCTGCCACAGGCGGCCATCGATAGCACCCTGCACGCCAGCGCCATAGGCACCGGGTTTGGCACCAAATATCCGCCAGCCAGCCTGACGCGCCGCTTCGTCTTCATTCAGACCTTCTGCGATGAAGCCCTGCCGTTCTTCACGGACCCTGGCCGCCAGCGGGTTCAGGTCGTCGGGCTCGTCAAGCGCCGCGACGGCCTGCACCGCAGCGTCGAACAGCTTGATGAGGTTGGCGAACGCGTCACGGAAGAAGCCGGAGACCCGCAGTGTCACGTCCACTCGTGGGCGGTCGAGCAGGCTGATCGGCAGAATCTCGAAGTCATCGACCCGCTGACTGCCCGTCGCCCACACCGGACGCACGCCCATCAGCGCCATGGCCTGGGCGATGTCGTCACCGCCGGTACGCATGGTCGCCGTGCCCCACACCGAGAGGCCCAACTGGCGCAGGTGGTCACCATGGTCCTGGAGGTGTCGTTCCAGCAGCAGATTGGCGGACTGGAAGCCGATTCGCCAGGCCGTGGTGGTCGGCAGGTTGCGCACATCCACGGTAAAAAAGTTGCGGCCGGTGGGCAGCACATCCAGACGCCCCCGGCTCGGCGCGCCGCTGGGACCTGCCGGCACGAAACGACCACTCAGGGCATCAAGCATGCCCTGCATTTCGCCGGGGCCGCAGGCATCCAGACGCGGTGCGACGACGTCACGCAGGCTGTCGAGGATCTGGGCCAGATCATCGTGTGCAGGCAAGTCAGTCAACGCTTCGCCCTGGATGACGCGTTCGATAAGGATGGCGGCGTAAAGCTCCAGCCGCTCTCGAGCATCGCCGGCACTGCGCCAGGGATCGCTGCTCAGGGCCTGCAATGCAGCGGGACGCGGGCCGGTCCAGGGTTCGGCCAATTCGCAGTTCAGCGGGTCGAAGTCCAGCTCGAACGCCTTGCTCAACGCACGCAACAGACTGGACTGCGCGCCACGCCCGTCACCACGCGGAATACGCAGCAGGGCCAGCAAGGTATCGATGCGCAGACGACCTTGCGGCGATTGACCGAAGATATGCAGACCATCGCGAATCTGCGATTCCTTCAGGTCACACAGGTAAGTGTCCAGCCGTGGCAGCCAGAGCGCCGCGTCGGCATCGCTGTCGAGGTTCTCGCCAAGCGCCAGTTCGCGGTCGATATGGGTTTCACGGACCAGCTCGAGAATGTCACGCTGCAGCTCGCGCGCGCGGCGCGGATCGAGCAATTGCGCTTCGTAGAATTCGTCGGCGAGCAGTTCCAGATTGCGTAACGGGCCGTAGGTCTCCGCGCGGGTCAGCGGCGGCATCAAGTGATCGATGATGACCGCCTGAGTGCGCCGCTTGGCCTGTGCGCCCTCGCCCGGATCGTTGACGATGAACGGATAGATGTTCGGCATGGCGCCCAGCACCGCGTCCGGCCAGCAGGTTCGCGACAACCCCACACCCTTGCCGGGCAGCCATTCGAGGTTGCCGTGCTTGCCGACATGCACCACCGCATGCGCGCCGTAGGCCTTGCGTAGCCAGAAGTAGAACGCCAGATAGCCATGAGGTGGAACCAGATCCGGGTCGTGATACACCGCGCTCGGGTCGACCTGATAACCCCGTGCCGGTTGAATCCCGATGAAGGTGAGACCAAAGCGCAGCCCGGCGATCATCATCCGGCCGCTGCGAAACATCGGATCGGTGTCCGGCGTGCCCCAACGGGCGTTCACCGCGTCGCGATTTTCCTGCGGCAGTTCGTTGAACGCCGCCAGGTATTCCTCCAGCGCCATGCTCTGGTGACACGGGCGTTGGTCGATACTGTCCAGATCATTGGTCACGCCGCCGAGCAGTTGCTGGATCAGTTCAGTGCCAGTGTCCGGCAACGGCGCCAGCGGATAGCCCTCTGCCTGCATGGCGCGCAGGATATTCAGCGCCGCAGCAGGCGTATCGAGCCCCACACCATTGCCGATCCGCCCGTCGCGAGTCGGGTAGTTGGCGAGGATCAGCGCCACGCGCTTTTCGCCATTGGGCAGGCGCGCAAGCTCGATCCAGCGCCGCGCCAGTTGCGCGACGAAATCCATCCGGTCCGGCTGGGCGCGGTAGCAGACCACGTCCGACTGGCTGCGCTCACTGCGCCAGGCCAGGTCCTTGAAGCTGATCGGCCGGCTGATGATCCGTCCGTCCAGCTCCGGCAAGGCAATGTGCATCGCCAGATCACGAGCGCCAAGGCCCTGTTCGCTGGCCTGCCAGGCAGGCTCGTTGTCCTGCGCGCAGATGGCCTGAATGACCGGCACGTTGCGCCGAAACGGCCGCAGATGCGGCGCTTCCGGACTCGACTGGGCAAAACCGGTGGTATTGAGGATCAGCTCGGTTTCAGCCTCATCCAGCCAGTCCTCCACCTGAGTGAAACAGCCGGGCTCCTTGAGGCTGGCCACGGCTATGGGCAGCGGGTTGATGCCTTGCGCCTGCAAGCGCACACAGAACTCATCGATGAAACCGGTATTGGCGGCCTGCAGGTGCGAGCGATAGAACAGCAGCGCTACCACCGGCTGCTCGGCAAGCCAGTCTGCCTGCCAATCGGCAAGCTGCGCGCTTGCCAAACGCGGATGGTAGATCGCCATGCGCGGCAACGGCGCGGGCTCGACCCAGGAATAATCGCGGTCCAGCCAGCGACTGGCCATGCAGTTGTACAGTTGCAGCGCGTTTTGCAGGCCGCCCTGACGCAAAAACTGCCAGAGTCGGTCGCGCTCTACGGCAGGCACGGTGCTCAAATCACTCAGCTCTGGATCAGGGCGGTCATCACCCGGCACCAGAATGACCTGAACGCCGCGTGCCGCGAGCTCCATCAGCCGCTCGACGCCGTAGCGCCAGTAGCCAATACCGCCGTGCAGAGAAATCAGGATGACCTTTGCGTGACGCAGCACTTCATCGACGTACAGGTCGACAGAGGCGTGATTCTGGACCTGCATCGGGTTGGCCAGACGCAGGCTGGGGTAGTCTTCGGGGAGCTGCCGGGCAGCCTCGGCCAGCAGCGCCAGGCTGGAGTCGCCGCTGCAGAGAATCACCAGCTCGGCCGGGGTCTGACCCAGATCGGCAATATTGTCGTCAGGTACGAAACCGCCGGGCTGGGTTCTCAGTAAATGCATGGGTCAGCCGGCAATCGCAGCGTTGAGTTGCGCTTGCAGGGCTGCGGCATCCAGCTCCTGACCAATCAGCACCAAGTGTGTGGCACGCTCTTCATCGGCACGCCAGGCGCGGTCGAAGTGCTTGTCGAAACGCGTCCCGACACCTTGAATCAGCAGGCGCATCGGCTTGCCGGGAATGGCCGCGAAGCCCTTCACACGAAGAATGCCGTGCTGCACCACCAACTGATTCAGTGCATCGAGCAGGACTTTCTCGTCAGCTTGCGGCAGTTTCAGGGATATCGAATCGAACGCGTCGTGATCGTGGTCATCATGATCGTCATCGTCGTGGTGATCATGGTGGGTCTTGCGCGCATCGATATGCAGTTCCGACTCGGCACCGACACCCAGCAACACGCTGATCGGCAGGCGACCACTGCTGGCTTCGATCACCTTGACCGCAGGCGGCAACTCTTCGGCAACTTCGGCACGCACCGTCGCCAGACCTTCGGCGTCGATCATGTCGGCCTTGTTGAGGATCACCAGATCAGCGCTGGCCAGTTGATCGGCAAACAGTTCGTGCAGGGGCGACTCGTGGTCCAGGTTGGGATCAAGTTTGCGCTGCGCATCGACCTGATCAGGGAAGGCAGCGAAAGTACCAGCCAGTACCGCCGGGCTGTCGACCACCGTAATCACCGCATCGACCGTGCAGGCGTTGCGGATTTCCGGCCATTGAAAAGCCTGGACCAGCGGCTTGGGCAGCGCCAGCCCCGAGGTTTCGATCAGGATATGGTCCAGATCACCACGGCGCGCGACCAGTTCGCGCATGACCGGGAAGAACTCTTCCTGCACGGTGCAGCACAGGCAGCCGTTGGCCAGTTCGTACACCCGGCCGTTGGCTTCTTCTTCGGTGCAGCCGATCGTGCACTGCTTGAGGATTTCTCCGTCGATGCCCAGCTCGCCGAACTCATTGACGATGACCGCAATGCGCCGCCCTTCGGCGTTGTCGAGCATGTGCCGCAACAGGGTGGTCTTGCCCGAGCCGAGGAAGCCGGTGACGATGGTGACGGGAAGCTTGGCCAGTGTTTTCATCAGGTGCCCTTTGGCAATGCGGCGGGCAAACAGGACGAGAACCGCATGCATGACACGCAGATCGGATCGCCACCGGATCACCCCGCCCGGTTGTAGTGAGAATTCTCCAGGGCCGCAGCATGTGTGGCCCGTTCGAGGCAGGTCTCCTGGCTCACGGCGGCGTGCGGCAGGCAGTGAGAAACGCCGACACGCATTCATCGCGCCTTCCCGCCGCAGCAGTGGCTGTGCAATGAACATGACCGTTTACAGTTGCGGGGGCAGCTGCGGCTTGTACCGCATTCCCGTCTTAGCTCCACTGGGTGATGTTTTACCCGGGGAGAACCTCGAGTCAGCAAGGCTACGCAGTGACTGCAGACAGGTCAATCGTTCAGATTGACGCTGCCCCGCCGCCCATGCTCTCCTGTGCGCCTTGTTTCGGGTGCCCCTCACGGGGTGAAACGGGAAACCGGTGCGCTCGCGTTGTCGAGCAAGTCCGGTGCTGCCCCCGCAACGGTAAGCGAGAGTAGGTCTGATCCACTGTGCCGCTGGCATGGGAAGGTGACCTTGCAGGCTTTGACGCACTGACGTCCTGGCCCCTCGCGAGCCCGGAGACCGGCCCGATATGCTTGCAATGACAAACCCGCGGTGGGCGGGCGCAGTTGAAACCTCCGGTATCTGCCGGCAGGTTCTTTTGCGCGTGGCCCACTTGCCGATTACCAACAAGAGGGAACGCCATGTCGACCATCAGCAGCCACGCCGCCGCGCCCAGCTCCACACGCACTCAACGCCTGACAGCCGCCATCAGCGCTGCGCTTCTCGGCGCCTGCCTGGTGTACTTCGCCGGTTTCTCGCACATCGCGGCCGTGCACAACGCGGCACACGACACCCGTCACAGCGCTGCCTTTCCTTGCCATTGAGGGCTACACAATGTTCAAGCGAATCGCCTACACCGCAGGTTTCACCGGCCTGCTCGCCGCCCTGCTGCTGACCCTGCTGCAAAGCCTGTGGGTGGTGCCGCTGATCCAGCAGGCCGAGACCTACGAAAACGCGCCTGCCGAGCAACTGCATCAGCACACGGACGGCGCGTTGGCCGAACACAGCCATGCCCATGAAGAAGCGGCCTGGGAGCCCGAAAACGGTTGGCAGCGTGTGCTGTCCACCACCGGCGGCAACCTGGTGGTCGCGGTGGGCTTTGCGCTGATGCTTGCCGGGCTTTACACCCTGCGGGCACCGGGTCGCACCGTGCAAGGCGCATGGTGGGGGCTGGCCGGTTTTGCCGTGTTCGTGCTGGCCCCGACCCTTGGCCTGCCACCCGAACTGCCAGGCACGGCCGCCGCCGAGTTGAGTCAGCGTCAGCTATGGTGGCTCGGCGCTGCTGCGTCGACTGCCGTCGGGCTGGCCTTGCTGGTGTTCGGCCAGAACTGGCTGCTCAAAGCACTGGGTGTGGCGATTCTGCTGGTCCCGCATGTGCTTGGCGCGCCACAGCCGCTGGTCCATGAAAGCCTGGCTCCCGAGGCTCTGGAATCGCAGTTCATGATGGCCTCGCTGCTGACCAACGCGCTGTTCTGGGTCGCTCTGGGATTGATCAGTGCCTGGCTGTTCCGCAAAAACGATGTGCACGCCGACCATGTCGACCTGCATCAGGCCTGATCCAGTTACCCTTCAACCCGGCGCACCTCTGGTCGCCGGGCTGGGCTGTCGGCGCGGCTGCTCGGCTGCGCTGTTGCGCGATCTGCTTGAGCAAAGCCTGCAGGCACTTGAGCTGGACATTGCCCGGGTGACCGCGCTGGCGTCCATCGACCTGAAACAAACCGAGCCCGGTCTGCTTGAGCTGGCCGGGCAACTGGCAGTGCCACTGGTATGCTTCAACGCCGCGCAACTGGTAGCGTGGGAACTGCACCTCACGCACCGCTCTGCGCAGGTCTTCCAGAGCACTGGCTGTCATGGCGTCGCCGAAGGCTCGGCCCTGGCACTGGCGGCGCAACTGGGAGACGGTACGGCCACGCTGCTGATAGAACGACAGAAAAGCGCGCAGGCCACATTTGCCTTGGCAATCAGCCCTGCGCACAGCGGATAATCTCCCCGCGCTCATTCACCCCGGAGAATTCATTGACTGTCTATTTCATCGGCGCAGGCCCTGGCGATCCGGAGCTGATCACCGTCAAGGGACAACGCCTGATTCGCAACTGCCCGGTCATTATCTACGCAGGCTCGCTGGTCCCCCTCGCTGTGCTGGAAGGTCATCAGGCCGTGCAGGTGACCAACAGCGCCGAGCTGCATCTGGAGCAGATCATCGAGCTGATCAAGCGCGCACACGCACAGGGCCAGGATGTCGCACGCGTGCACTCCGGAGACCCGAGCCTGTATGGCGCTATCGGCGAGCAGATCCGCCATCTGCGCGAACTGGGCATTCCGTTCGAAATCATTCCGGGAGTGACCGCGACCGCTGCCTGCGCTGCATTGCTGGGCGTCGAGCTGACCCTGCCGGACGTTTCGCAAAGCGTGATTCTGACCCGCTATGCCGACAAGACCTCAATGCCCAGCGGCGAGGAACTGGCCAGTCTGGCCAGCCATCGGGCAACAATGGCGATTCATCTGGGGGTGAACAACCTGCAGCGGATCGTCGAAGAGCTCGTGCCACATTACGGCGCCGACTGCCCGATTGCCGTGGTGCACCGCGCCAGCTGGCCGGATCAGGACTGGGCCGTTGGCACGCTGGCGGATATTCAGGAAAAGGTACAGGCCAAGGGCTTTCGCCGTACAGCGCTGATTCTGGTCGGACGTGTGCTTGCCGATGACACCTTTAGCGAGTCCTCGCTGTACCGCGCCGGGCATGCCCACCTGTTCAGGCCGGTGTAGTCAGTACCTCTACGCGGCACGACGATCGCATTGCGTAATGAAAAGCGTGCCAACGCTGAGCTGGCACGCTGATTGGTATTGCCCTCCTCAGGCAGCCGCCTCATACAGCTTCGGCGCGGCCACTTCGCCGCTTTCCAGGCTCTTGCGCAGAATATCGGCCTGCACGGCAGCTGCTTTCATGGCGCTTTCCTTGATGTAGCCATAGCCGCGAATGCGTTCCGGCAGGCGTGCCAGACTCAAGGCGGTGTGGCGATTCTGCGCCTGAAGGTGCTGCAGGATCAGTTCGACATCGCTGACATAGCGATCAATCAGCGCCCTCTCCTGCTGACGCTCAAGGCTGCGACCGAACGGATCGAGCGCCGTACCACGGAGAAATTTGAACGCCGCCAGCACATCGAAAGCGCGCAGCATCCACGGGCCAAAGCTGCGTTTGCGTGGCAGGCCCGTGTGCGGGTCGCGCTTGGCCAGCCACGACGGTGCCAGATGAAACTCCAGTCGATAGTCACCTTCGAACTGCGCCTGCAACTGGCGGGCAAACTCGCCGTTGCTGTACAGCCGCGCCACTTCGTATTCGTCCTTGTACGCCAGCAATTTGAAGTAATTGAACGCCACAGCCTCGGTCAGCGTCGGCTGCTGACCGGGGAACGCCCGCGATTCGCTGTCGCGTACGCGTTGCACCAACGCCAGATAGCGCTTGGCGTAAGCCGCGTTCTGATACTGCTTCAAGGCATCGACGTTGCTCTGGATACGCTGATCAAGGTCCATCGGTTGCGGCTCGCTGACCTTGTCTTGCGGATTGACGAAGGCCTCCACGGCGGCGGGATCATGCGCGGTACGACGGCCCCAGAGAAACGCCTGCTGATTCAGGTTGACCGCAACGCCGTTGAGTTCGATGGCCTTCTCGATGGCCGCCGAGGTCAATGGAATCAGGCCCAGCTGGAACGCATAGCCGAGCATGAACAGGTTGCTGGCGATGCTGTCGCCCATCAATCGGGTGGCCAGCGAGGTGGCTTCGACAAAGTGGGTCTTCGCCGCGCCGACCGCCTCGATGATGGTCTGCTTCATGGCCTCGGCCGGGAACACGGCATCCGGATTGCGCGTGAACTCGGCGGTCGGTGTTTGCTGGCTGTTGACCACCGCATGGGAAATCTTGCTGTCGAGCTTGGCGATCGCATCCGGGCCGGCAGCCACCAGCAAGTCACAGCCGAGCAGCAGGTGCGCTTCACCGGCGGCGATACGCACGGCGAACAGATCCTCCTGGCGCGCGGCAATGCGGATATGGCTGACCACCGGACCGAATTTCTGTGCCAGACCGGCCTGATCAAGCACGCTGCAGCCCTTGCCTTCCAGATTCGCGGCATAGCCCAGCATCGCGCCGACGGTGGTCACCCCTGTGCCGCCGACACCCGGCAGGAGAATATTGAACGGCCTGTCGAGCGACGGCAGTGCCGGTTCTGGCAGACGCGCGAACGCCTCGACCTGCTTGGGCAACACAGGTTTGCGCAGTTTGCCGCCATGCACCGTAACGAAGCTTGGGCAGAAACCCTCGACGCAACTGAAATCCTTATTGCAGGCGCTCTGATCGATTTCGCGCTTGCGCCCCTGTGCCGTTTCCTTGGGCAGCACAGACAGGCATCCGGATTTCACCCCACAATCGCCGCAGCCTTCGCACACCGCCGGGTTGATCAACGCGCGCTTTTCCAGGTCAGGCATGGTGCCGCGTTTGCGACGGCGGCGCTTTTCGGTGGCGCAGGTCTGGTCGTAGATGATGACCGACACGCCTTTGAACTCGCGTAACTCGCGCTGCACGCTGTCCAGGTCGCGCCGGTGATGAAAGGTGGTAATCGGCGCGAAGTCCTCACGACTCGGGTACTTGTCCGGCTCGTCGGAAACCAGCGCGATGCGCAGCACGCCTTCGTTGAACACCTGACGGCTCAGTTGATCGACGCGCAGCACGCCGTCGATCGGCTGGCCACCGGTCATGGCCACCGCATCGTTGTAGAGAATCTTGTAAGTAATGTTGACCTTGGAGGCCACTGCCGCACGCAGCGCCAGGTGCCCCGAGTGAAAATAGGTACCGTCGCCCAGGTTCTGGAAAACGTGCGGAGTTTCGGTGAACGGTGCCTGACCGATCCAGGTCACGCCCTCGCCGCCCATCTGGGTGAACGTATCGGTTTCGCGATCCATCCAGATGGTCATGTAATGGCAGCCGATCCCGGCCAGGGCGCGACTGCCCTCCGGAACCCGTGTCGAGGTGTTATGCGGGCAGCCGGAGCAGAAATGCGGGGTGCGCTGGGTAGTGAACAGCGGTGCCTGCAACGCTTGCTCCTTGTCGCTGAGAAACTGCAGGCGCGCGTCGATCTGCGGGCTGCTATAGAACGGCGCGAGGCGTTTGGCGATCACCCTGGCAATCATCGCCGGGGTCAGCTCACTGAGGTTCGGCAGCAGTGAACGGCCCTGCTCATCGAACTCGCCGACCACCACTGGCCGCCGTTCAACAGGCCAGTTGTAGAGCTGACCGGTCAGCTGGTCTTCAATGACACTGCGTTTTTCCTCGACCACCAGAATTTCGTCCAGCCCTTCGGCAAAATCGTGCACCGACACCGGTTCCAGCGGCCAGCTCATGCCGACCTTGAGCACGCGAATCCCGACCTTCTCGCACAGCTCCTGATCGATACCCAGCTCTTCGAGGGCCTGCCGCACGTCCAGATAGGACTTGCCGGTGGTGATGATCCCCAGCCGGGGTTGCGCAGAATCGATCACCACCTTGTTCAACTGGTTGGCGCGCGCGAAGGCCCTGGCGGCGTAGATCTTGTAGGTATTGAGTCGGGCCTCCTGAGCCAGCGGCGGGTCCGGCCAGCGGATGTGCAAACCGCCTTCGGGTATGTCGAAGTCTTCAGGGATACGGGTTTTGATCCGCAATGGATCGACCTCGACCACCGCGGAAGAGTCGACGTTCTCGGCAATGGTCTTCATCGCCACCCAGCAACCGCTGTAGCGCGACAGCTCCCAGCCAATGATGCCGTAGTCGAGAATCTCCTGGACATTACTGGGGTTGAGCACGGGGATCATCGAGGCGATGAACGCATGCTCGCTCTGGTGAGCGATGGTCGATGATTTGCAGCCGTGGTCGTCGCCCGCCAGGATCAGCACGCCGCCATTGGCCGCAACACCGGCCGAGTTGCCGTGCTTGAACACATCACCGCAACGATCTACGCCCGGCCCCTTGCCGTACCAGAGGGCGAACACGCCATCGTACTTGCCATGCGGGAACAGGTTGACCTGTTGACTGCCCCAGACCGCCGTGGCGGCCAGTTCTTCGTTGATGCCCGGCTGAAAATGGATGGCGTTTTGTTGCAGGTAGTCCTTGGCGTCCCAAAGGCTCTTGTCCAGATTACCCAGCGGCGAACCGCGGTAGCCAGAGATGAACCCGGCAGTGTTCAGGCCCTGCGCCTCATCGCGCTGCTTTTGCAGCATCGGCAGGCGGGTCAGGGCCTGTGTGCCGGTCAGGTACAGATTGCCGGTGGCAAGCCGGTATTTATCATCCAGACGAATATCAGCCAGGGACATGCGCATACCTCTCTTGTTCTTATAAGTCAGGTCATTTGCACCGGGACGGTCCTGCCCGGCAGCCTTGCAACTAGACTGCCAGCAGCAAAGAGGCTTTTTCTTTCTAAATGCGCGCAAATCTGCTGATATTCAGCATGCTTTTTTCGGCCAGAACAAAAAACAAGGTCAATTCATGCAGCCAAAATTGAGCCCTATCGATCGCAGGATTCTTCGTCTGCTGCAACATGACGCCAGCCTGTCGGCAGCGGAAATCGCCGAACGCGTCGAGCTGTCGCAATCGCCCTGCTGGAGACGCATTCACCGCCTTCAGGAAGACGGGGTGATCGAACGCACGGTCGCCCTGCTCAGCACCCAGAAGCTGGGACTGAGCATGACGGTGTTCGTCGAGGTCAAGCTGTCAGGCCATGGCCGTCGCTATCTGGCGGAGTTCGAGGAGGCGATCATCGGCCACCCCGAGGTGCTGGAGTGCTACACGATGGCCGGGGGGATGGATTTCATGCTCAAGGTGGTCGCTCAGGACATCGCCAGCTACGAGCGCTTTCTGCGCGATCATTTGCTGCAATTGCCCCACGTCCACGAAGCCCATTCAAACATCGCCATGAGCACGGTGAAGCGCACCACGGAGCTGCCGCTGGACTAGGCGATATCGGGGAGAAGCCAGAAAAGAAAATCCGCCGAGCGAGCGCTGGCGGATTATCGGTATCAATGAGGGCAATAAAAACATTTGACTTGCAAATGATAATGATTATTATTGCATCAGCGGGTCGCGAGACTCGCTGGATAACCGGGAAGTCTTAGGTCGGCTTCCTGATTATCTCCTCATCAGGCTAATCACGGTTTTTGACCCGGCTTTTTGCCGGGTCTTTTTTTGGTTCTTTCTTTATGGTTTCGCTGCTTCAGGCTAATGAAGTCTGGGTGTTGCGCGGTGTGTTGCAATGACGCGGATCATAGCAAAGGCCACTCGATCAAGGCCATGCTTTTAGGGCAAAAACGCCACGATGCGGCAGATAAAAAGTAATTGCTGCGACTTTTCACTTGAGAATGATTCTCGTATTCACTAGTCTATTCTTGTCACGGACGCTACCCGACATCACAAGGAAGACTCCCATGGACGATCAGCGAGCTATACATCATGAGTAATCAGCTCTCGTCTCTACTGCACCTCCCTGTCCGCGTGCCCGAGCCGCAACCCACGCTGCAGGCCATTGAACTCGGTCACCGACTGGGCAAGCTCTCGCGCCGGACCCGGCAGATATTCCTGCTCAGCCGACTCGACGGACTGGCCTATCCCGACATCGCGCGCTTCATGAACGTCGATATCGCCCGGGTAGAGCGTGCGATGCTTCGTGCGCTGGGCAAGGCCCACGTACCTGGCGCGGCAGACACCCCAAGCGCTGCCATTCAGGCTGCCATTCAGAATCAGGCCAGTCGCTGGTATGTGCACCTGCAGAGCCCAGCGGCAACCGCCAGCGAACGCATCGAATTTCGCCACTGGCTGGACGCCGACGCCGCGCACCTTTCGGCCTTCCAGAACAGCGAGCGACTGTGGCGTCAGTTGCAGGCGCCCGCCTCGCTGCTCGGCGCATCCGGCTGGCATCGGCGCAAGCGCAGTGTGTATCTGATCTGGTGCCTGCTGACCGCCTTCATCTGCAGCCTGATGGTCACCGCCGAGGCCATATCCTGAGGCGCAGATGACCGTTGCAGTGAAGTTTACGTCGCAGGGCGCGATGTTGATCGGTGTACAGTAGTGGCCTGAAAAGGCATCTACGCAAGCAGGCACCTATCTTGACTCTCACTATTGGTTCAGATTTCGACAGCGGCAACATTCAGGTTCTCGACGCAAGCGACCCGGCGCATATCAGGCTGGCGATTCGGCCCGACACGCAAAGCGCGCATTTCCAGTGGTTTCATTTCAAGGCAGAAGGCCTGAACGTCGGCCAGACCTATGGCTTCAGCCTGACCAATGCCAGCGAATCCACGTTCAACAGTGCCTGGACCGGCTACAACGCCGTGGCGTCCTACGACCATGAGAACTGGTTTCGGGTAGCGTCGGATTTCGACGGCAAGGCGCTGAATTTCAGCCTGGCCCCGGACCAGCCGCAAGTCTGGTTTGCGTACTTCGAACCCTACAGCCGCGAACGCCATGAGTGGCTGATCGAACAGGCGCAGGAAAAAGCCGGTGCGCAGTTGCTGGCTGTCGGCAAAAGCGTCGAGGGTCGGGATATTCAACTGCTGCGCAAAGGCAACGGTGCCGAAGGCAAACGCAGGATCTGGATGATTGCTCAGCAGCACCCTGGCGAACACATGGCCGAATGGTTCATGGAGGGCGTAATCGAACGCCTCCAGCAAAAGGATGACGCCGCGCTGCAGCAATTGCTGGCAGAAGCGGATCTTTACCTGGTACCGAACGTCAACCCGGACGGTGCCTTTCATGGCCACTTGCGCACCAACGCCAACGGCAAGGACCTTAATCGTGCCTGGCAGGACAGTACCGAAGCGCTGAGTCCGGAAGTGTCTTTCATCAGGCAGCAGATGGAAAAGTACGGCGTGGACATGTTCCTCGACGTGCACGGCGACGAGGAAATCCCCTACGTATTCACTGCCGCCTGCGAAGGTAATCCGGGGTATAGCGCACAGCAACGCCAGCTTGAAGAGCGATTTCGCAGCCGCCTGTGCGAGGTCAGCGACAACTTCCAGACGACTCATGGCTATCCACGCAGCGCGCCCGGTCAGGCCAACATGAACCTGGCCGCCAATGCTGTGGGCGAACGCTACAAGTGCCTGTCACTGACCCTGGAAATGCCGTTCAAGGATCACGACAACGCGCCAGACCCGGTCACCGGCTGGTCAGGCAAGCGCTCCGCGCAACTGGCCGGGGATATACTGACCGTGTTGTCCGAGATGGTAAAAGAGCTGCGTTAAGGGCTGTCCTGCCTTCAGGCAAACCGAAATGCCCACCTATGCGCGGGCATTTTTGTTTGCGCTGGCGGCACGGCGTACGATCAGACTGGCCAGCGCGATCAGCGCCAGCGTGATCACCACTGCCCCGTAGACATTGCTGGTCATCACCAGCCCCGCCGAGTGGGCAAAGAAGCCGGCGACCAGTGCCGGTATGCAGAAGGCCAGGTAGCTGAGCACCAGAAAAGCAGACATCAGCCCGCCCCGCTCGTGGGCATGCGCCAAGGGCATGAGCATGCGCAGCGCGCCCAGAAAGCTCGACCCGAAACCCACACCTGCGACCACTGCGCCGACGAAAAACAGCCACAGCAAACCCAGGTTGATCGAAAGCAGGATCACCGCGACACCCAGCGGCAGAAAGCTCGCACCTACCCACAAGCCGAGTACCGGCTCGCGCTGACGCAACGTCAGAATCGCCGCCGCGCCGCTGAGGGTCAGCGCCGCAACCGCCAGGCCGCCATTGAGCGGTGAGGTGGAGCCGGTCGCCGCTACCAGCAAGGACGGGCTCAACGACAGAAAGAAGCCACCCAGCGCCCACGCGGCGATGTCCACCGGCAGAACCAGCCACAGCATGCGCCGTGCCTGCTGCGGTACATGCAGCGAGGGCTTGAGGGATTGCCAGACACCGGGCTGAGGACTGACGGTTTCTTCGACGCGTCCCAGGTACAGGGCCTGACTCAGAAATGCGGCCAGCAGCAAGCAGTAACCGAGCATCAACGGCAACGGCGCGAACTGCGCCAGCAGTGCCGTCCCCAGAGCGCCAACGGCCATGCCGAGCATCGGCGAAATGCTGTTGATCAACGGCCCCTTGACCGAATCATTGTCCAGCAAGGCTGCGCCCAGTGCGCTGGCAGCCAGACCTGTTGCAAAACCCTGCAGCAGGCGCGCAGCCACCAGCCAGTTGACGTCACTGGCCAGAATGAACAGCAGCATCGAGACGCTTTGCAGCAGCAAGGCGCCGAAAATCACCGGGCGCCGCCCCAAATAGTCAGACAGCGACCCGCCCATCAACAAGGCAGCCAGCAGGCTGAATGCATAGACTGCAAAAATCAGGGTAAGCACGCCCGCCGAGAATCCCCATGCTTCCTGATAAAGGTGATAAAGCGGCGTGGGCGTGCTGGACGCGGCAAAAAAGCATAACGTGGTAAACGCCAGAAACCCGAGATGGTTTCGTGCCCGACCGTCAGACTTCACGTCTGGCGACGTCGAATCGTGTGAAGAAAGGGACATGGATACGCTCTCCGCCAATGCAACCTGTTAAAGCCATAAATTAGCTTTTGCGGAGTGTGCGACGTGATAGCGCTTAAAGCAAATACTTTGTGTTAAGGTCCGCCGTATGGCTATTAAAGAAGCAGTTCGCACCGGAGGCCGCAGTGCCCGTGTGCAGGAATCCATCCACCGCGCCGTCCGCGATTTGTTGCAGGAGCACGATCGGTCGGCACTCAGCGTGCCGATGATCGCGACCCGCGCAGGCGTTACGCCGTCGACCATTTATCGCCGCTGGGGTGATCTGACCACGTTGCTGGCGGACGCTGCCCTGGAGCGTCTGCGCCCTGACGTACCGATCGATCAGGGCAGTCTGCATCAGGACCTGCTGACCTGGAGTGAAATGTATCTGGACGAAATGTCCTCGGCACCTGGCCGGGCATTGATGCGCGATGTCGCCGCCAGTACCTCCGGCTGTGTCGGCAAGTGTGCGGCAATGGTTCGCGAGCAGCTGCAGGTCATGATCGATCGCGCCATCGCTCGCGGCGAGGTTTCCCCCAGTGCCGACGACATTATTGATGCCGTCATCGCGCCGATGATTTACCGGATTCTGTATGCCGAATCGGCGCCGACGCCCGAACGCGTGCGTCAATGGGTCGACCGCTGCCTGAGCTGAGCCGCTTTGCAGGGAGTCAGCGGGCGCAACTCCCGTTATCATGCGCGCCTCGTCCGACATCAATGACCGAACCTATTCATGCACACCCTCGCAGATCTACGCGCCGGCAAGCTGGCAGGCACCCAACGGCTTGACCTCTCCTGTGACCTGAGCGAATTCCCGGTTGAAATCTTTGGCCTGGCCGACACGCTGGAAGTCTTGAATCTCAGTGGCAACAGGCTGACCTCACTGCCTGACGACCTGTGTCGCCTGACCCGCCTGCGCGTGCTGTTCGCGTCAGATAACGCCTTTACGCACCTGCCGGAAAGCATTGGCCAATGCCAACAGTTGCAGATTGTCGGCCTCAAGGCCAATCGCATAGAACAGGTCAGCGCCGCAGCACTGCCGCCGCGCCTGCGCTGGCTGATCCTCACCGACAACCGCATCGAGTCGCTGCCCGACGAACTGGGCCGCCGCCCGGACCTGCAAAAGCTGATGCTCGCCGGCAACCGCTTGCGCACCCTGCCCGCGACCCTCGCGCAGTGTCACAAGCTGGAGCTGATCCGCATTGCGGCCAATCGTCTGACCGAGCTGCCGGACTGGCTGCTGAGCCTGCCTGCCCTGGCATGGCTCGCCTTCGCCGACAACCCGCTGTGCGCTGAACGCCCCACCGCGCCGATTCGTGAAATCCCCTGGCAACACCTCAGCCTCCATCAACGCTTGGGCGAAGGTGCGTCGGGGATCATTCAGCAGGCGGTCTGGCAAGACGCCGGCGATGAGCACATGGCAGCGGTCAAGCTGTACAAGGGCGCGGTCACCAGCGATGGCTCGCCGCTCAATGAAATGGCCGCCTGCATCGCCGCAGGCCGCCACGCACAGCTGATCGAGGTGCTTGGACAGATCAGCGGGCATCCCGAGCATCAGCGCGGCCTGGTCATGGCGCTGATAGCCCCCGACTTCGGCAATCTTGCCGGCCCGCCGAGCCTGGAATCCTGTAGCCGCGATGTCTACGCCAGTGACACGCGCTTTTCCCTGCCCGTGCTGCTGCGCCTCGCTGAAGGCATTGCATCGGTTACCGCGCACCTGCACGCCCGCGGTATCACGCATGGCGACCTGTATGGCCACAACATTCTTGTGCAGGAGGATGGCAATTGCCTGCTGAGCGACTTCGGTGCGGCGTCCTTTCACCCGTCAGCCGGGCTGGGAGAGGCGCTGGAGCGCATCGAAACGCGGGCATTCGGTATCTTGCTGGGGGAATTGCTCGAACGTTGCGAGGCAGATCCGCAGGATCAGGACGTCATGGCGGGTCTAACGGCGCTGCAGGCAAGCTGCGTGCAGCCTGATTGCCAGCAACGACCGTCGCTGGCAGAGATTCTTCTACAGATAAAAACATGGAGCGCGTAAAGCGCTCCATTGCGCAGTGATCAGCCTGCCAGACCCACGTAAACGTTCTGCACGTCATCATGGTTGTCGATGGCTTCGAGAAACGCTTCGACTTCGGCCATCTGCTCATCGGTCAGGCCGTCCACGGTGCTTTTCGGGCGGTAGCCCAGTTGCGCGGACTGGACGGTGAAACCGAATTCCGGAAGCGCCTTGCAGACTGCGTCCATGTCGGTGGACTCGGTGAGGAACAGCGTCGCGCCTTCTTCACCTGGCTCGAAATCCTGGGCACCGGCCTCGATTGCCGCCAGCTCCGGGTCGGCATCCGCTGCTGCAGGAACAGCCTCGATCATGCCCTGATACAAAAAGTCCCACGAAACCGAACCCGCAGCACCCAGCTGGCCCTTGCGGAACAGCACGCGAATTTCCGAGACCGTCCGGTTGATGTTGTCGGTCAGGCACTCGACGATCACCGGCACGCGGTGTGGCGCAAAACCTTCATAGGTCAGACGCTCGAAGTTGACGCTTTCGCCCAGCAGGCCGGCGCCTTTCTTGATGGCGCGTTCCAGAGTCTCGCGCGGCATCGAGGCCTTTTTGGCCTGCTCGACCACCAGCCGCAGACGCGAGTTCATGTCCGGGTCTGCACCAGCACGAGCCGCGATCATGATTTCCTTGGACAGCTTGCCAAACGTACGTCCCTTGGCATTGGCTGCCGCTTCTTTATGCTTGACCTTCCACTGTGCGCCCATGTCTGCTCTCTTGATTCGCTAGGCGCCTCGCCGCCTGCGTCTGCATGACTCACAGAACGCGGCGCAGGCAAGGCGCTGAAAAAGGGTCACCGGCAAATACCCTGTCCGGCGCGGCGCATTTTATACGCGATCACGGCAGATGAAACCCCCGACAGGCAGATTGGCCTGACGAACTGGCCAAGATGACTATCAATCCGGCCAACGGCACTCATCGTCTTTCCATCAACGCTTGTAGGCTCTTTCCGAAAAACCTTGCAGCAATGCTTTTGTAACCCCGTATTCCGTAACCTTCGCGGCCCCGTTTTTGAAGCTAGAGAGCCCCGCGGATGCGCAAGGACCTGCAAGTGCCCTTCATGCTGGCGATCACCGACTGCCAGCCGGATCTGCATATCATCAGCTTCGCCGGCCATGAAGCCCTCAACGAAACGTATCGCTTCGACATCT
Organism: Pseudomonas sp. ICMP 10191; assembly: GCF_001467335.1. Classification (NCBI taxonomy): domain Bacteria; kingdom Pseudomonadati; phylum Pseudomonadota; class Gammaproteobacteria; order Pseudomonadales; family Pseudomonadaceae; genus Pseudomonas; species Pseudomonas sp. ICMP 10191. Next base: position 50,202 of record NZ_LKGW01000168.1, on the reverse strand, counting down.
GGATGATCGGCAGCGACCCGCAGTGGGATGTGCACAGCCTGCTGCAACGCGAAGCGTTTTTAAGCTTCGGCGAATCCGGCGGCGGCAGGCATGGCCGTATCGAGCATGCGGCCCGGCTCCACAGGGGGGCTCGAATGAGCCTTTACCATCTGATCCTGATGCCTGATCTGCAACAACTGGCGCAGCATCGACATCGCCGCACCTATCAGGACCTTGCGATCCCTCAACTGATCATGCGATTGCTTGAAGCGCACGGCATCGGAGCAAACGCTTACCGCTTCGAGCACATGAACGGCCTTTATCCTGCCAAACCGTTGCACATCCAGTACGACGAAAGCGATCTGCACCTGTTGCAGCGCCTGTGTGAGGAAGAAGGCATGCATTTCCGTTTCGAGCATCGACGGAGCGGCCACCGGCTGGTGTTCTCGGACGACCCAGCCAGCTTTCCGGCGCAGCCATTGCCGGTGCGCTTCAAGCGACCGCAAGCGTCAGGCGCGTTACGAGATACGCTGTTGCACCTGGCCGAGCGACTGGCGTTTGCGCACGTTTCAAAACAAGTCGCCGAGCACCCGCAACCTGCGCATGCACCCTCATCGCTGCACGATGAACATCCTCTGACGATAGCGGCCAATCATGCCTTTCAACCGCCAGGCGTTCGTGGAGCAATCAGTCACCAGGAGGCACTGAGTCGGCAGCGTGGCAGTCGCAGGCTGGAGCGCCTGCGTTGCGAGCGGCGCGATGTCAGAGGCCAAAGCACCGACACCGCCTTACAGTGTGGTGAAGTCATTCAGGTGCTCGATCACCCAGAGCCATTGCTCAACGACCAATGGCTAGTGACCGAAGTCGCTCACGCTGGCAGGCAGTTACAGGTGCTGAAGGGTGTCGCCGCTCATGATGCGCTGGCAATCCTGCGCATCCTCGTGGAAGCGCAACGTTCGTCACCCGAGGCTGAACAGCTGCAAGGCAACGGCTACTGCAACAGTTTCAGGGTAATACCCTGGGCGACGCCGTTTCGCCCCTCGATCAGCCACCCTCGACCTGCGGTCACCGGTGAGCATTTCGCCACATTACAGCGCAACGGCATGCAGCCGGACCCACCCGGATATCGCTCAATCCGCTTCGACTGGCACGTACAGGATCTGGAAGACGAACCCGCACAGCGCTGGCCGTTGGCCGAGGTCGCTTGCGCGGAGGTTCATCGGCTACCGCCGGGCGCACGTGTGTTGGTGCGCTACCTCGACAATCATCCCGAACGGCCGGTGATTTGCGCAGTACTGTCACCGGGTCATGAGCTGGACGGGATGACCGCACAGCCGGCTGGCTGTATTCGAGTGGCGAGCGGTCGGCACTTGCACGTCAATGCCCACGACGGATTGCTGGTACGCGGGCAAACCGCGGCGCTGCAGGTCGACGCGCAACGTATCCTGATCGTGGGCCATGAAGATCAGCAGTCCTTGAAGTCGGGCTGGCGTTTGTCGATAAAGGCGCGCATGCCCTCTTTCTGATCCTGGCTGGCGAAGGCGGCGTGAAAAACCCGGCGCTCGAAGCGAATACCTTCGGCCAGGCTGACCTCGAATGCGCGATTGACGCTCTCCTTGACCATCATCGCCACTGGCAGGGATTTACTGGCGATCACCGCTGCCACTGCCAGCGCTTCCGGCAGCAACTGATCGAGCGGCAGCACGCGGGCCACCAGACCGGCGCGCTCGGCCTCTTGAGCATCGATCAATCGGCCGGTCAGGCACATTTCCATGGCCTTGGCCTTGCCGACCGCGCGAGTCAGTCGCTGCGTACCGCCCATGCCGGGCAACACGCCGAGATTGATCTCGGGCTGTCCGAACCTGGCGTTTTCGGCAGCCAGAATGAAATCGCACATCAATGCCAGCTCACAGCCGCCCCCCAAGGCAAAACCGGCCACCGCAGCCACCACGGGTTTGCGTCGCGCGGCGACCCGGTCGCTTTCACGAAACAGGTCATCGAGATAGATCTGCGGGTAGGACAGGTCGACCATTTCCTTGATGTCCGCACCGGCGGCGAAAGCTTTTTCCGAGCCGGTCAGTACGATGCAGCCGATCGCGCTGTCCGCATCGAACTGGTCGAGGGCATGGTTCAATTCGTTGATCAGGCGCGCATTCAGGGCGTTCAACGCTTGGGGCCGGTTCAGCTTGATCAGACCTACTTTATCTATAACCTCCATGAGAATAGTCTCGTAAAGCATTGATAAATATCCTTTTTATTTAATTAGGCAATTAATATTTTTTATAGAATCAACATTCGATTATTAGATCAAGTTATTGATTAGTAAGGCTAATTCAAAATCTCGACAGCGATTGCAGTAGCCTCGCCGCCGCCGATGCAGATCGCCGCAATGCCGCGCTTGAGCTGTCGACGCTGCAACGCTGCCAGCAGCGTCACGATGATACGCGCACCCGAGGCACCGATCGGATGGCCCAGCGCGCAGGCACCGCCATTGACGTTGACCTTTTCGTGCTCAAGCCCCAGCTCGCGCATCGCCACCAGCGGCACGACGGCGAACGCCTCATTGATCTCGAACAGGTCCACGTCGTCCAGGCTCCAGCCCGTCTTGCCCAGAAGGCGCTGAATGGCCCCTATCGGCGCCGTTGGAAACAGGCCCGGCTGGTCGGCAAACGCCGCGTGCGCATGAAACACCGCCAGAGGCCGCAGGCCACGCCGCCTAGCCTCGGACTGGCGCATCAACAGCAGCGCTGCCGCGCCATCGGAGATAGAGCTGGAGTTGGCTGCGGTGACCGTGCCGCCCTCGCGAAACGCGGGTTTGAGTGTGGGAACCTTGTCCGGACGCGCCTTGGGCGGCTGCTCGTCGTGGGTGATTTGCTTCGACTCTTTGCCTACGGTGACCTGCACCGGCACGATCTCGGCGTCGAAATGGCCTCCGGCAATGGCCTGTTGCGCGCGAGCCAGTGACGCCAGCGCAAAGGCATCCTGCGCCTCGCGAGTGAAACCGTTGAGCCGCGCGCAGTCCTCAGCGAAGGTGCCCATCAGCCGACCTGGCTCATAGGCATCCTCAAGGCCGTCGAGAAACATGTGATCGAGCACTTTGCCATGCCCCATGCGATAACCGCTGCGCGCGCGGTCCAACAGGTAAGGCGCATTGGACATGCTCTCCATGCCGCCAGCCACCACCACCGCAGTCCTGTCTGCCAGCAACAGGTCATGGGCCATGATTGCGGCCTGCATGCCGGAACCGCACATTTTGTTGACCGTGCTGCACAGCGTCGCATGGCTCAGCCCGGCACCCAGCGCCGCCTGTCGAGCGGGTGCCTGGCCGAGGCCTGCCGGCAATACACAACCAAACAGCACGTGCTCCACGTCTGCAGGCTCGATGCCTGCGCGTTCTACAGCGGCACGGATGGCGATAGATCCCAGCGCGGTGGCGCTGAGGCTCTGCAGGTCGCCCTGAAAACCACCCATGGGCGTGCGCAGGGCACTGACAATGACCACGGGGTCTTGATGAGGGGGTGTCCTTTCGATGGACATGGCTATCTCCAGTCTTGTTTTTATAGGTACGGTTTTCTATAGGTACGCGGGAATCATCAACCTGCTGCCGTGCAGACGCAATGGTTGAGGCAGGCAGATTAGCCGCTATCCCGGCATCGTGCCCGACGCGACGAATCTCTCACCACTGGCGAGGTCTGAAGATCACTGAACCTGACGCTGGAGCACACGAATGTCGCTACGCCTGATCCGCGCCCTGCTCTCCGGGCTGCTTATCCTCGGCTTGAGCGCCTGTGCGCTGATTCCCCATCGAGACCCGCTGACAATCAGCGTCGTGGGTATCGAACCCATCCCCGGCCAGGGTCTGGAACTGCGCATGGCGGTCACGTTGCGGGTGCAGAACCCAAACGAAACCGAGATCAACTACAACGGCGTCGCGTTGGACCTCGACGTGAACGACAGACTATTGGCCTCCGGGGTCAGCAACCAGAAAGGCACTGTAGGACGCTTCTCCGAGGCGGTGCTGGTGGTGCCGGTCAGCGTGTCGGCATTCGCTGCCTTGCGCCAGGCACTGGGGCTCAGTCAGAGCCAGCGTCTGGACAATCTGCCCTATACGCTTCGCGGCAAACTGGCTGGCGGCCTGTTCGGCACGATGCGCTTCAGTGACAGCGGCACGCTGGATTTGCGCCAGGCCGAGGGAGATCCCTGGTAACAAGTGATTATGGGTGGCACTGCCTGTCCGGGTTCTGGCAGGGTAAACGGGACGATACAGGTGGCATGCTTTCTGCTCGCTGACTGCAGCGCATGCCCTGCGCCTCCCCACCCTCAAGGAAGATTTGCCAATGACCCCGCAGAATCCGTCAGCACGTTTTTTCCCGACCTTTCTGGCCCTTGTGACGCTGATGTTCAGCCTGTGCATGGCACCGACATGGGCTGCAGAAAAAAGCGCCAAGCGCGGCATTGCCTACGACATCGCCCTGCCCGCCGACCTGAGTGCGTTATCTTCGGGCGTGAGCTGGTGGTACAACTGGAGCCCCAGACCCCATGACCGTCTGGCGTCGTACGATTATGCATCGATGTACGGCGTGGATTTCATCCCGATGGTATGGAACGGCAACGTTGACGACGGGCAGTTGAAGCAATACCTGCTGGCTCATTCAGCCATCCGCTATTTGCTGGTGATCAATGAGCCGAATCTGCTCGACCAGGCCAACATGACGCCCGAAGCGGCAGCCAGCTTCTGGCCGAGGCTGGAACAGATCGCCGCCCAGACCGGCGTAAAACTGGTGGGGCCAGCGATGAACTGGGGAACCATGCCGGGCTACGGCGACCCGGTGGTGTGGCTCGATGCCTTTTACACAGCCTATCGATCGATGAATCAGAATCGGGACCCGCGCATCGATTACCTGGCTTTTCACTGGTACGACTATGGCTTGCCGGGAATGCTCGATCGGCTGTCGAAGTACGGAAAACCCTTTTGGATCACCGAGTTCGCCAATTGGCACGCCCTGGATGACGGTGCGCAGATTGATTCAGTCGACAAGCAGAAGCAGCAGATGGCGGAAATGGTCGCCACTCTCGAGCAGCGCCAGGACGTGTTCAGATACGCTTGGTTCACGGGCCGGATGAACCCTGACCCGCACTTTTCCAGCTTGCTGGACGCTGAGGGCAAGCTGACCGAACTGGGCCAGTATTACCTCTCGCTGCCACACAGCGAGTAACCTCCCGCTGCTCGGCCAACGCGTCTTTGCAGCCTCTCAGCGAGGCCGCGCCGATCTCGGTCAGACCGCTGATGATGTGCTGGGTATAGGGAAATGATTGATCGGGCTCCAGGACTCTTGTCGAGATCAGCAGCCCTTCCCCGACCAGCGTGTCGACGGTTGCCACACAGACGTGGATTGCCGGAGCGCTTGAATACGCGCGCACCAGCTCCCTGTAGATCTGACCGAATGTCAGTTTTTGCGGTTTGCTGAAGCACAGGCGACTGACGATGTGCAGCACTGCAAGGTCCAGCCGTTGTTTTTCGTCACTCACCACTGTTGCCTTTAACTTAATGAAACCTGACGCGCGACCGACTGAATATGCCTGTCGTTTTTCTGCGTCGACACACAGCTTCGGTCAATCGACAATGCACACTTGCACGTCCATTTTTTAAATGGCCACGAATAAAATTAATGACGCCGATTATCAGTCGCGCACGGTAATCCCTGAACAATTCCTTTACAGGTTAATTAAATAACTGGCGCATCCCAATACTTTTATCTCTCGTACCAGGCTTTTTAAAGCGCGCACGAACCGCGAGGATGCAAAGCTTACCAGCCCTCTAAACCTAACGACAATTAGGTTTATCAAAAAACAATAAACCCCTATTTTTCTCCGTTATTTTGGATTTTTATAGCTTTAAAATAGCCATTTTATCTAATTTATGCTTAAAAATGCGCTTAAATTCTCTGCCTTCATCTGGAAAAATCAGATGATAGCCACATGACATCATTTATTAAAATCTTCATTACTCATACTTTAGCGACCGGTGAACTTTTTTCGCTCTCGCTGGACTGAGTGTTCAGCCGAGCAATAGGCGATTACAACAGCCGTCCGTTTTTATCCTGCAAACCATCAATCGAGATTCAATCGATGACTAGATCAATGCTGTCTGTTTTCAGTGCAGTACTTCTGTGCGCGCAAAGTGCCTTAACTTTCGCCGCGGACTCAACTTCCAGCACACCTGCCACCGGGTCCGATCAACAGATCCGGACGCAGGTGGAAGCCAAGCGCGACCAGTTATCAGGCGCCGACAAGATCAAACCGGCTCAACAACAGAGTTCGTCGTCCCTGCTCGAAACGCCGGTGGACACCGACGACGCCCCTGCCCAGGCACAACGACCATGAACAACCTCAATCAACCGATCACATCGACCGGAAGGACACTTGCCTTGTCAGCTTTCAAACAGACCCTGGGCCTGAGTCTGCTGACGTTCAGCGTCATGCAGGCCAACCTGGCACTCGCCGCCGTGACCCCGGCGACCGGCAACGAAGTCGAAGCGCGCGTCAGCTCGATTCTCGACAACATGAACCAGTCGGAAAAAATCAACTTCACCCGCGTCGACGACGGCCACATGATCCCGTCCCTGCTCAAGTGGGGCATCAAGGGCACCGTGGCGTATGACTCGTCCATGGGGGTACACGTCAACAACGCCACGTTCGGCGCGCAATACCCTTCGCAGTCTGCGCTGGCAGCGACCTGGAGCATCAACCGGGCCAAGGAGTTCGGTCTGGCCATCGCTTATGAAACGCGCATTTCCGGCGGTCAGCAGATGCTCTCGCCAGGCGTGAACCTGTACCGGACACCCTACAACGGCCGCTCGGCAGAATACGTCAGCGGTGAAGACCCGTTCCTCGGCGCCGTGCTGGCACCCGCTATCGTCAACGGCATTCAGGCTCAGGGTATCCAGGCCAGCGGCAAGCACTACCTGGCCAACGAACAGGAAGCCAATCGTCAGGCGGTCGACGTCAAGGTCGATGAGCGCACCCTGCGCGAACTGTACCTGCCAGGCTTCGAGTCGATGGTGAAGAACGCCAATGTCGCCTCGATCATGTGTGGCTTCAACAAGATCAACGGCGACTACGCCTGTGAAAACCATCACCTGATCACCGAAGTGCTCAAGGGCGAATGGGGCTATCAGGGTATGGTCATCAGTGACTTCAACGCCATTCATGATGCCTTCAAGGGCGCGTGGGCCGGTACGGACATCGACATGCCCTCCGGCCTGCAGTTTACCGAAGCCAAACTCCTGCCCTACCTGTGGAGCGGGCAACTGACCCAGAACGTGATCGACGACAAGGTCAAACGCAACCTGCGCGGCATCGTCAGCTACGACCTCCAGAACAACCTCAACACCGCCAAGACACTCGAGCATCCGGAATACGGCATGCGTGCCGCGCTGAATACCGCGCGCGAATCCATCGTGTTGCTGCGCAACGAGAACACCGCTGCCGGCAAACCACTGCTGCCGCTGGACCGTTCGGCAAAAATCGCCGTGATCGGCAACTGGGCGCACGACGTACCGGCGTCGCCTTTCGGCACCGCCAATTCCCCGCCCAACAGCTACGTGACCGAGCTGAGCGGTTTGCAGCAACTGGCATCCAGCAGCAGCGATGTCACGTATCTGTCAGAGATGAGCCTGAATCCGGCGAGTTCGGTGTGGTATCAGCCAGCAACCGGCGATAACGGGATCAGCAACGCCGGGGTAAAAGCCGAATACTTCTCCAACACCAGCTTTTCCGGTGACCCGGTGCTGACGCGTGTCGAACCCGGCGTGAACCTGAACTGGACCACCGGCAGCAACGTGACCAACACAGGCAGCACTGCGGTGTCTGGCTTCAGCCCGACACCCGGCGCCTTCTCGGCACGTTTCACCACCACCATCAAGCCCACCATCTCGGGCGCCCAGGCGTTCAAGGTGCGTGCGGACGGCCCATACAAACTCTGGGTCAACGATGAGCTCATCGTGCAGAGCGACGGTGTGCCTTACTCGGGCGATGTGGTGAATGCGCTGACAACGTCGGGGAAAACTGCAGCATTGTCGGCCGGCAAGACCTACACCGTGAAACTGGAATACCAGCGCGTGCAGGGTAATTTCATTCCGGTACTGGGCGGCCTGACAGGCGTGCAGATGAGCTGGGCTGCGTTGCGTCCGCCAAAGGACCTGTCGAAATACGATGCGGTGGTGGTTGCGACCGGGACTACGTCTGAAAACGAAGGTGAAGGTTCCGACCATGGCTTCGATCTGCCGGACCAACAGGCTGAACTGATCAGCTTCGTCGCCAAGGCCAACCCCAACACCATCGTCGTCATGCACGGCGGTGGCGTGGCCAACATGCAGCCATGGGCGAACAAGGTCGGCGCCACGCTGCAAGCGTGGTTCCCGGGTCAGCAAGGCGGTCAGGCACTGGCCGAGATTCTCTACGGCAAGGTCAACCCGTCGGGCAAGTTGCCGGTCACGATCGACAAAAAGATCGAGGATAACCCGAGCTATGCCTCCTATCCGGATCCGGCGGCCTATCGCGGCAGCAACCCGCTGACCGAGATGACCTACAGCGAAGGCCTGTACATGGGTTATCGCGGGTATGACAAGAAACACGCCAAGCCGCTTTATCCGTTCGGTTATGGCCTGTCCTACACCACGTTCAGCTACAGCGACCTGAAACTGTCGACCAACGTGCTGACGCCAGGCTCGACGATCGACGTAAAATTCACGGTGACCAACACCGGCGACAAGGCAGGCTTCGAGGTGGCGCAGTTGTATGTGCAGCCGGTCAAACCTGCTGTGGACCGTCCGGAGAAAGAGCTCAAGGGCTTCACCAAGGTGTACCTGCAGCCGGGCGAGAGCAAGACCGTCAGCGTACCGATAGACTCGCGCTCCCTGGCTTACTACGTCGACAAGACTGCAAGCTGGGACGTCGATGCCGGGAAGTTCAAGATCCTCGTCGGTGCGGATTCGGAGAACCTCACACTCAACAGGACGCTGATCACCCTGTACCCGGAAAAACTGACCACGCGTGACAGCAACCCGCTGCCATTGCCACTGCGCAAGGCAGTCCAGGTCAGCGCGGCACAGACCTACTGATGTACCCCTTCAAGGCTCATGGATGAGCCTTGATATCCCTTCCCAATCGCTGCACGTAGATATCGAAAACCGCCATGACATCCACGTCCTGAGGGCTTCGCAGCCACTGAATCTGCAAGCCGTCCATGACCGAGAAGATCTCCTGGGCCAGGGCTTTGACATTGATATCGCTGCGCACTTCCCCCGCCTCTATCAACCCCTGCAAATGCCCGCGTGCGTGTTCGTGGGTCAGTTGGAATCGTTCAAGGTGCCAGGCCCAGGCCGGGTGCGCCTTCGACAGGCTCTCGGTATTCATCAGCAACGCTGCCTGACACTCCTCGGCATTCTCGATGCTGAAACTCATGCTCAGCTTGAGAAACTTCAGAAACCCTTCGAGCGTCGGCTCGGTGACCAGATCCTGAAAGCGCGAAGTGACCCGCTGGTCCCTGCGCTCCAGCAAGGCCGCGAGTAATGCTTCCTTGTTGGGGAAATGGTGAAGCAATCCGACCGTGGTGATACCGGCAAGCAGTGCAACCTCGCGCATCGACGCACTCGAATAGCCGTCTCTGGCAAAAACAACAGTAGCGGCGTCCAGCAAGGCCTTTCGGCGCATGTCTCCCTTGGGTGCGCGGCGACGCTTGGGTGGAGCCGTTTCTGCGGATTCATTCCCTGATTCTTCGATGACCATAAAAACCTGATAACGCCTTGATTCAATGTGCCCCGATGCTCATGACCGGGGCCCTGCTGGTAAAAAACCGTTTCGCCGTCAGCGACGCCGTGGTGATGGAGATCAGCGCGATGAGCGCATTGCCGGTAAACATGCCGGGCAAGGCGCCGCTGCTGCCGAACCAGTGGGTCCCGGCGAAGACGAACGGCACTGTACCCGCCGTTGCCCTGAGCCAGGCAAACACCGCGACCCACCACGACCTGTTCATGGTGATGAATACCGCGATGGCGACAAAATCCAGACCAATCAGAACCCAGAGACCGCCGCCCCACAAACAAAAGGCCATGAACACGGCGCGGGCTTCGTCCCCCAGTTGGTAGAGGTCGGCGATCATGCCTCCACAAAGCACCAGCACCAGCCACACGGCCAGCCCGTAGCAGACCACCAGTCGCCGGGTAAAAGTGACCGCGGAACGCACGCGATCATCGCGGCCCGCACCAATGTTCTGACCCAGCACCGGAGCCAGCGCGCCAGGCAAGGCAAAAAAAGCGCAGTACGAAAACTGTATGACTCGATCCAGCACGGTCATCGCGGCCAGAGCCGAGGTGCCGAATGCCGAAAGCGAGGCGACAAGATAAGCCAAACCGACTGGCGTCGCCAGATTTGCCGCCATCGCCGGGAGCGCCAGCCTGAAGGTATGCCGCGCGTGCAGGCGCAACAGTTTCAGATGACGCGTGAACACCATGCCTATTCGGCTGCGCACCCAATACAGACCGATGGACGCGGAAACTGCTGCAGACACGGCAAACGCGATACCAGCACCGTCGAGCCCCAGGCCGAGCCCAAAAATGAAAAACGGGTCCGCCACTGCCAGTGTGGCGGCAGCGGACAGCACGACGCCCATGGCCCTACGGTTGTCACCAATGGTTCTGAGCATTTGCGCCGACATCTGCATCACCGCCTGCAACGCGGTAAAAGGCAAAGTCAGCCAGATAAAACTGCGCGCTGCCTCGTAAGTGGCCGCCTCGGCACCCAGCCATCGCATGATCGGCACGATAAACGTCAATTGCGCGGCGGCGGCCAGACCGCTGACCATGATCACCATGAGCATCAGGCTGGCGGTGAGCCTGGGTATCGATCTGGCTGCCCGATGGCCGATGCGTGCAGCAAGCACCGAGGCCCCGGCGATAATCAGGCCGGTTGCCAGCGCGCCGTTGAAAAACATCAGGACCTTGGCAATGCCGACAGCCGCCAGAAGCGCGGGGTCATGCAGCATCGATACGTAGACCAGCGTGAGAATGTCGACCAGAAAGACGGCGAACAGACTCAAGGCACTGGCACTGGCGGTAACGACGATATGGCGCGCTACGCTGCCCTGGGTAAATCTTGCACTGGCTTGGGCCATCAATGTTCTCAAAAGGCCTGACGGGTCAGGAAGGCAAGACCCCCTCACCAGGACACCCTCACGCTGAAGCGTGAAGAATGATCGGCGCGGATTGTCGGGCGCTGTCGGGTTGTGCTGCTACCTGCTCGCCGCCATCAGACGATTCACTTCACTGCGAACCATGTTGGCGTATTCCGGCGGACTCATGGTGTCCAGCTCGGACCGAACCCATTCAGACCACTTGCCCTTGCGCTTGGCGCGCTCGCCCATCAAGCGCGCCGCCTCGCCCTTGGCCTTGCCCAGATTGCTCTGCCACAGTTCGAACAGACGGGATTTTTCGTCTTCGAGAGCGGTACGCTCAGGGAGCGGCCGATTGGCCAGATTGAAACTCATCACAGTCACCTACGGCTAAAAACGGCTGCATCTTACACCCGTAAGGGGCATTGCTTGCAGAGTCTTGCGTCGGGTCATTCAAGCAATTGCAACTTTTAAGGATACGCGAGACTCCATTGAACACTGTTGCCACCACTTGAAAGGAATACACCCATGGCTCGTAAGACCCCTGCTCAACAAGCTGCCGATCAAATCAAGGATCAGGCATTCAGTGACCTGCAGGCACTGATCGAAGAATCCGACAAACTGCTCAAGGAAAGTGCTGCTCTGGTGGGTGAAGAAGCAGAGACATTGCGCGCGCAGTTGAGTGTCAAACTCAAGCAGGCACTGGACTCGATGGCCAGCGTCCGCGAGCGCACCAAGCCGGTTGTCGAAGCAACCGAAACCTACATCGGTGGTCACCCATGGCAGACCGTGGCTATTTCTGCGGGCTTTGGCCTGGTAGTTGGCCTGCTGCTGGGTCGTCGTTGATCGACTGATGAACGGCATCGCGGGCCAGTTGCTGACCCGCGATGCCGATGCACTGAAGTGTGATGAAGCAGATCTAAACCCGGCGAACGCCCTATCGGGTGTGCTGTACCACCGAAGGCTCGGCAAAACGGTGCGACTTGGTCACCTTCGCCTGTAACGCCACGCGCTCTTCCTCAGCCTTGGCCTGGCTTTCATAAGGCCCTATCAATACCTGCTGTTTGCCGTCCACGTCCACGATGATCGGGGCATAACTGCGCTCGAGTAACCAGGCGCTGGAATCGCTGACCGCCTCCCGCGAGTTCATCTGAATGAACCACTGTGGCGTAGAGACCGGAGCGGTCGCTGCCGCCCCCTGGACTTTATCCCTGGCGGGCCCGCCTCCATCGCATCCGGCCAGAGCCAGTACCGCTATCATCATTACCGTCTTGCGCACGTAGGTCTGCTCCTCGTCTGAAGTGGCGCGAGTCTAACATTGCCGCGCGGCCCGTTGATCGCCTGTGTCGAGGTGTCGCATGGGCCCTGGAATGACTTGAAGTACCCGCAATACGGGGCTATTGCCACTTCAGTCAGGTTTGGCAGTAACCACTGATCATGTAATCGGATATTTCGTTGCATATAAACGCCACGGGAGGTGTCACACGAGTGCGACCATGTTGATCGGTGGCTTGCCGCCATCGGTGCATTAGTACAGGAGTTCATCATGTGCGACGACCGAAATCCCCTGCATTGCTTCATTCCGCCTTACATGCTCGAGCGTATGGCGCAGTCCCCCAAGACCCTGGTCAGCGCCCGGGCCATTGCCAACCTGACGAGCAGTTCGGCGTTCCTCGCCTCCCGCCTGACCGCCCGAACCATGCCCTCCATGCACGCGATCAAATCGCCTGACGGACGAAAGCACCGCGTGATTCATGATGCCAAGGGCACTGACAATCTCCCCGGCGCCGTGGTGCGCAAGGAAGGCCAGGCAGCCACGGGCGACAAGGCAACGGATGAAGCCTACGATGGCTCAGGTGACGTCTATGACTTCTATGCGCAACTGTTCGAACGCAACTCACTGGACGACAGTGGCATGTCGCTGGTCTCGACGGTGCACGTCGCCGAGGTGGATTTCAACGGTGATCATGTACCGCTGAGCAATGCCTATTGGAATGGCAGCCAGATGGCTTACGGCGATGGAGATGACCTGGTCTTCAAGCGCTTTACCGGCAGCCTTGAAGTGATCGGTCATGAGCTGACCCACGGCGTGCAGAGCTTCACCTCGAACCTGGACTACCGCGGGCAATCCGGGGCCTTGAACGAGCACTTTGCCGACGTATTCGGCATGCTGGTGCGCCAGTGGAAACAAGGCACCAGCGCCGCCGAGTCGGACTGGGTGGTGGGCAAGGAGCTACTGGTGCCTGCCCCGACGCGACGAGGCATTCGCGATATGGAAAAACCCGGCACGGCGTATTCCAACGATCCGGATCTGGGTGATGATCCACAACCCGCGACAATGGCCGACCTGTACACCGGAGCCAAGGATCGCGGCGGTGTACACATCAACTCGGGCATTCCCAACCGGGCATTCGTACTGGTGGCCAAGGCGCTGGGCGGAAATGCCTGGGAAGTGGCGGGCAGAATCTGGTATGAAACGATGCTGAAGCTGGCGTCGGACAGTCAATTCGTCGATTGTGCCAAGGCCAGCATAAAAATCGCCTCCGACCCGCGCTTCGGCCCCAAAGCCAAAAAAGCCGTACAAGCGGCCTGGAAAGAGGTCGGCGTCAAGGTATAGCCAAGGTCAGCCAAGGCATAACCATCAAAAAGGTGCTTGAAATGAAGGTCTGTCTAGTGCAATCCGGCGGTTTTGCAGGTGCAGTCAAACGCTGTGAAGTCGATACAGCGACCCTTGAGCAGCCCGAAGCCGAGCAGTTGCAGCGGCTGGTGAGCGACAGCGGCCTGAACCAGTCCAGCAGTGCTTTTAATGACGAAGCGCGGGACCTGAATCAGTACGAAATCACCATCGAGGATGACGCCAGGGCAATCTGCCTGACGTTCGACGAACACAACGTGCCTGCATCCGCCCGCCAGTTGCTCGGCTTTCTCAAGCAGCGCGTCAAACCCGGCAAGCTCTGAGACAGGCGTTTGTCAAAGGACTCTGGCTGCAGCGATGCCCTTTCGTCGACAGATGGAGGGCATCGCTGCTACCGGATTCGCCACTATTCTCCGCGCATGGAATAATGGCGCAGTGACATGTGAACCACCCGACACCCTGACGGTCAATGATTTGTACCAGCCCGCTAGCGCTGACCGTACAAAAAAAAACGCTTCACACTGCCATTAACGAGGTATCTTTTCGTGCTGCGCGTTCTTACCTCCTTACCTCTGCATCAATGGCGTCGATGAGCACTGTGCATCCTATCGAACACTCTTCCGGCCTGATCATCTGCGAGCATTGCGACTCGCTCTACGAAGCTCACCCTCTGCAACCCGGCGAGGCGGCATTCTGCCTTCGCTGCGAAGCGCTGCTCGGTCGTGGCCATCGGGTGACCATAGAACAGCTATTGGCGTTGACCATCGCCGCAGCCATGCTTTTCCTGTTCGCCAATCTGTTCCCGGTCATCAGCATCAACATGAAGGGCCTGTCCAACGAGGTCACGCTCTGGCAGTCGGTTGAAGCCCTTGCTCAAGGACGAATCACGATCATTGCACTGGTGGCCGGGCTGTCGATCATTTTTGCGCCGCTGCTGCAAATCGTCCTGCTGTTCTGGGTGCTGGTACATGCACACAAGGGCATCGTTGCGCCCGGCTTCAGAACCTGTATGCGTGCGCTTGAGCATTTGCGCCCATGGAGCATGCTCGAAGTGTGCATGCTCGGCATTCTGGTGGCGATCATCAAACTGTCCGGGATGCTTGACGTACACCCCGGCGTCGGCCTTTGGGCCATGGCAATGCTGATGGTGCTGATCCTGCTGATCGCCAACAAGGATATCCGCCGGTTGTGGGATGAACTGGGAGTGCAGCCGCAATGAACGGCATCCCCTTCGCCCATGAACACAAGCTCTGCCTGTGCCACACCTGTGGCTATGCCTGCCAGGAGGACGCTACGCGCTGTCCGCGCTGTGATTCGCCGGTGCACAGGCGCAAGCCCAACAGCATCAGCCGCACCTGGGCGTATCTGATTGCCGCGCTGATTTTCTATATCCCGGCCAACGTACTGCCGGTGATGTACACCAACCTGCTGGGCAACCGCAGCGAAAGCACGATCATGAGCGGCGTCATCGAGTTTTTCGAAAGCGGCTCCTGGGACATCGCCATCCTGATCTTCGTCGCCAGTGTTCTGGTGCCGTGCATCAAGTTTCTGGTGCTCGGCATGCTGCTGATCACCTGCCAGCGTCGCAGCACCTGGGCAATGCGCGAGCGCGCGCGTCTGTACCGTTTCATCGAATTGATCGGTTACTGGTCGATGCTCGATGTGCTGGTTGTAGCCCTTGTAGCGTCTCTTGTTCAGTTTCGTGAGCTCAGCACCATCGAGCCGCGACTCGGTATTCTGTTTTTTGGCTTGGTAGTGGTGATGACGATGTTCGCCGCCATGAGTTTCGATCCCCGGCTTATCTGGGACGCAGAGGTTGAAGATGTCTGATAGTACCCTCCCCCCGCCTGCTTCAGTGCCACGCCCTGAAGTCAAACGTCGTCGCCTGCGTGTCTCGTTGATCTGGCTGGTACCGATCGTTGCTGCGATCATTGGCATATCCATGGCCTTCCATGACTGGATGAACATCGGCCCCAGAATCACTGTCAGCTTCCTGACAGCCGAAGGCCTGGAAGCCAACAAGACCCAGGTCAAATACAAGAACGTGGTCATCGGCATGGTCACGGATATCAGCCTCAGTGAAGACCGCACGCATGTGCTGGCCAACATCGAGCTGAACACCAGTGCTACTCCGTTCACACGGGTCGACAGCCAGTTCTGGGTGGTGCGCCCACGCATCGGCGCACACGGTGTTTCGGGTGTAGACACACTGCTTTCGGGTGCTTTCATCGGCGCCGACGCCGGCAGCGCAGAGGAAACCAAGACCAGCTTCACCGGCCTGGAAACCCCGCCTCCAGTGACCTTTGGCGAAAAAGGCAAGCGCTTCACCCTGCACACTGACGATCTGGGCTCGCTGGACATCGGTTCACCGATCTACTTCCGACGCATTCAGGTCGGTCAGGTGGTAGCTTACGATCTGTCCAAGGACGGCCGCGGCGTCGATATCCAGATTTTCATCAACGCACCGAACGATCAGTACATCACCACTGACACACGCTTCTGGAACGCCAGCGGTGTGGACATCACCGTCGGCGCATCAGGGGTCAAGGTCAATACACAGTCCCTGACCTCGATCATTTCCGGGGGCATCGCCTTTCGCGAGCCCAACTGGAGCCCGGACTCGAAGCCGGCGGACGAGAACGCAGAATTCAAGATATTCGATGACCAGACCACGGCGATGGCACCTCCCGATGGCGAGCCACGCTACATCCGCATGCGCTTCAATCAATCGCTGCGCGGTCTTACGGTCAATGCCGCGGTAGACTTCCTCGGGGTCAATATCGGCAAGGTGGTATCGGTCGATCTGGATTATGACCCGGCCACCAAGACCTTCCCCGGCATCGTTGGCGCGGTGATTTATCCCAAGCGCCTGGGGGCGGCCGAGTCCAAGCTCAAGGAACTCGGCGGCTCGGGTGATGAAGAAGAACAGTCTGCCCGGGTATTGGGCGCCTTCGTGGCCAATGGTCTTCGTGCCCAGGTCCGTAACGGCAACCTGCTGACCGGCCAGTTGTACATCGCCATGGAGTTCGATCCGAAGGCGCCGAAGGTCGCGTTCAACGCCAAGGCCCGACCGCTGGAGATCCCTACCGTGCCGGGCAGCTTCGACAAGCTGCAGGAGCAACTGCAGGCATTCGTCGAGAAGCTCAGCAACTTGCCGATCGACCAACTGGCCGGCAACCTCAACGGCACCCTCAGCGAGTTGCAGAAAACCCTCAAGCAGGTCAACAGCAGCGTGTTGCCGCAGATGCGTGGCACCTTGCAGCAGGCCGAGAAAACCCTGGGCACTGCCAACGACTCGTTCGCCGAAGATTCACCGGCGCGTCAGCAACTGGGCCAGGCCATGGATGAAGTGCAACGTACCGCGCGTTCGGTGCGGGTCCTGACCGACTTCCTCAGCCGCCATCCTGAGTCGTTGATTCGCGGCCGCACGGGCGATGCTGCCCCACGCTCGTTCAACGCCCCGTCCTCGTCCCGAGCCATTGATCCGGAGCCAAAACAATGACCTTGCGCCTGAAACTGGTGGTACTTGCCGCAGCACTGGGCCTGGGTGCCTGCACATCGACACAGACCCACTACTACACGCTGATCGCGCCAATGGGCGCGACGAGCGCTGCCACCAGCAAACCCATGCCGTTCCAGTTCGAGATGCTGCCGGTCATCATGCCGGTGCAGGTCGACCAGCCGCCGCTGGTGGTTCGTCAGGGTAACGGCAGCCTGGCCATTCTGGACACTGAACGCTGGGGATCACCGCTGGGCGACGAGTTTCATGACGCGCTGACCCCGCAGCTGGAGCGCCGTTTCGGCAGCCGCGACATGGCCGGTTTGCCAAAGAACAGCGATCAGCCAACGCTGTCGATCCGTACGGACGTCAGGCGCTTCGAGTCGATGCCCGGCAACTACGCACTCATTGATGTGGTGTGGACACTCGGCCTTCGCGACGCCGGTGCCACGGCGGGCAGCAAACGGCAGAGCCTGACCTGCAGCAGCGTGATCCGCGAGCAGGCCGGTGAAGGCATGGAAAATCTCATCATTGCTCACCAGAAAGCGGTTGCCCAACTGGCGGACAAGATCGCCACCACGGCAGCGCGCTGGACCGCACAGCCTGGTTCTCGCTGCCTGTAAACCTCTCGGGAGGCCTGCGCACAAGGCCTCCCGATTTCGCTGCATTCGGCCTGAAACCCTTCTGCCAGCCGCCTGGACGTCGCAGCTCAGAAGCGTTCAATTCCGTACAAAAATGTATCACCCTGACTGATTCCTACGTACACTCTGCCGCCTGTCTGGCACGTTAGTACCTGATCGGACCGAACACGCAACCTCTCGCCTTTGCCGGGATGTCTGATCAGTCGATGCCGGAAACGCTTGTTAACCCTGGCTGTAGCGATGCACAGTTTATCGAGGACAAACGGATGACAGGGATCGGACCACGGCTGAAAAAGGAACGTTTGCGCCTCAAGCTTTCGCAAAGCGCACTGGGCGCGATAGGTGGCGTGGAAACCAACGCTCAGGGCAATTACGAGAACGGCGTCCGCTCTCCCCGTGCGGATTATCTGTCCAGCATTTCGAATGCCGGCGTTGATGTGGCCTATGTGGTCACCGGCCTCAGCGCTACGCATAACGTCCCCACTGTCATAACGTCGGACAGCCCCAGCTGCGCCCCGCTCAACCGCGTCGTCGAACGCTTGCACGGCAACCTGCACGACGTGACCCAGAACCTTTACCTGTTCACCCGCCTGATCGAATCGAATCCAGGCGTTGGCAATGTGGACAGCAATCAGCTGGAAAACATCAAGAACGACGCCGAAGCGATCACCGTCGCCACCGTTCGGCTGATCTATATGACGTCACGAATCAAGTAACGCGCAAGTATCGCGTGCCGCCAAGGCTGCTCATTGCGCCGCAAACGCCTTGTCCCTTAGTTTCTCCATCACCAACGCAATAAATGCCGACACCGCTGGCGGCAGATGTTGCCGACTGGGGTAAAGCACATGCAAACCATGGCTGGTGCGCTGGTACTGCGCCAGTACCGGCACCAGTCGGCCATCCCGCAGATCCGAGCGGATCAGCGTCGCTGGCAACAACGCGATACCGAGCCCGGCAAGGGTCGCCTTGCGCAACGCCTGCGCGGTGTTGGCATTGAACCGGCTGGCAATGTGCACCTCATGCATCTTCGCGTCCGGCCCGAGCAACCGCCAGGCTGTGACGCCACCGCGATGCGCTGCGCTGACACAATAATGGCTGTGCAGGCTCTGCAGGGAATCAGGCATGCCGTAAGCGGCAATATAAGTCGGACTGGCGACCATCGTGTCATGACTTTCATCGATCAATTGCCGCCCAACGTATCCCGAGTCCTGCAAGGGGCCGCCCCGAAAGGCGATGTCCAGCCTGTCAGCGATCAGGTCAGCGTGATCATCACTGAGCACGAACTCCAGTTGAACGCGCGGGTAGCGGGCAAGAAAACCGGCCACCCAGTCCATCGAGAAAAAGTCGAAGAAATCAGCCATCGCTGCGATACGTACCAGACCACCCGGCTCATCACGCCCTGAAGCAAGCTGTTCTGCGGCCTCCATCACTCCGTCGACCGCACCGACGCAACGGCCGTAGAAATCCTCTCCAGCCTGAGTGAGCACCAGCTTACGCGTCGATCGCTGCAACAGGCGAGTGTCCAGCTGCATTTCCAGTTGCTGAACCCTGCGGCTGATCGTATTGGAAGGCATGCCCAAGTGCCTTGCTGCCTGGGCAAAACTGCCGCTGCGCACCACCTGCACAAACAGGGCAACGTCATTGAGATCGAACACCATGCCCGGATTCCTTCAATTTATGGATCAGTCCAAGCCAACTATACCGGCTAATCAAGCAATCCATTGACGCTTATTCTTGGCGCTCAGGCATCAAGGCCCAGAGGAGAACGCCATGAACAGCATCGCCAGTATTCGGCCACGCGCCATTACCCATCGCACTACCGGCAAAACCCGCGGGCCGATCACCCGACTGGTGAGCCCGGGCGATCTGGGTCAATTGTTGAAGCCTTTCGTGTTTCTGGATCGAATCGGCTTCACGTCCGAGCCGGGGAAAACAGGATTCGGCATGCACCCGCATTCGGGTATCGCGACGCTGACCTACATGATCGAAGGCGAACTCACCTATGAAGACACCACCGGCAAATCCGGAGTACTGCCGAGCGGCGGTGTGGAATGGATGAACGCCGGCAATGGCGTCTGGCATGACGCCCAACCAATCAGCGGTTCGGCAGTCAGGGGCTTTCAGCTATGGGTCGCACTGCCCGCCGCGCAGGAAAATGGCCCGGCACAAAGCGTATACCTGTCGGCAGCGCAGGTTGCGCAACAAGGCCCGGCAAACGTGCTTCTGGGACGCTATGGCAGCGCAAAAAGCAGCCTGCCGGCACCGGAAGGCATGAATTATCTGGCAGTACAGCTCAAGGATGGCGAGCACTGGCGCTATACACCACCCGCTGGCCATAGCGTGGGCTGGCTGGCAGTCCACACCGGACAGCTGGACGCAGGCGGCCCGATCGGCGCGGGTGAGCTGGTGATTTTCGAGGAATCGGATCGCCCCATCGACATCGTCGCCAAGGGTGATGCCCACTTCGTGCTGGGATCGGCAGTCAAGCACCCGCACGACCTGGTCACAGGCTACTACTCGGTACACACCAGCAAAGCCGCGCTGATTCAGGGCGAGCTGGAGATAGAACGCATTGGCGCACTGTTGCGCGAGGAAGGCAGGCTCTGATTAAGCAGCCTCCTGTTCGAGCCTTGGTGGCAGCGCTTTACCAGGCCGTATCTGTACGACCCGGGGCGCCGCTACCTGCCCTCGCCGCTGAGGGCTTTCATCGACTTTATCAATGCGCGCTGAGCCACAGGCAGCGTCAGCTCATCGCCACAACCGGACCCACGCCACGCCGAGCTGGCGCCGCCATGGCGAACAACTCATCGACGCGTCTGACTTCATCCGCACTCGGTTTGATGGCAACGGCACAGGCAACGAAGATGCCCGCATTGAAAATCAGACCGACGATGCCACTGGTCAACGAGCCCAGTGCCGGAATGTCATCCGGGTAGATCGTGGTCAGCACGATGGCGATCACGATCCCCACCAGCATGCCGGCAATCGCGCCCTGCTTGTTGCCATGACGACTGAACACGCCGAAAAACAGCGGCACGGCCAACTGGATGATGCCCTGATAGGAAATCTGCGCCAGCAATTGCAGGCGGGCATAGTCGAAGGTCAGGTAGGCCAGCAATGAGGCCGCCGCAATGAACACCACCATGCCGACCTTGGCGAGAATGGTCTTCTCGCGATCACTGCGCGGCTTGCTCCAGGTCGCCAGGTCATTGGCAAACTGCGTACCGCACACCTGCACGCAGCCGTCGACATGGCCGATACTGGCTGCCAGTACGATCATGATTGCCACGCCGAGCAGCCATGGCCCGCCGATGTCGAACAGGGACAGGAACCAGCCGTGTTGCGGATGAGCGGCAACGTTCGGGTCCTGGCTGATCGCCGCGGCGAAGAGCATAAGAATCCCGTAAAAGCCGCCTACCAGCAGGATGGTCAGCAGCGTGCCCTTCTTCACCGAGCGCACGCCGCTGGCGGTGTAGATACGCTGAAAACTCATCGGCCAGCACATCGAGCCGATCACGCCGGTAAAGATCAGGCTGAACATGTACATCGGCCCATAGGTACTGCCTGCTCCGCCAGGAATCACCAGCATGCTGGCGGGCAACTGCGACAGGTTGCTGAACGACGCCTGCGCACCGAACAGCAGGAAGATGCACAGCGCAGCGCACAGTACGTAGGCGATCAAACCTTGATACATGTCGGTCATGATCAGGCCGCGCATGCCCATGCTCACCGTCCAGTACTGACGAATCAGGATCACCACCACCCCGACCAACAGGCAGGTGGTCACGCCCCAGCGGCCGAAGCTGGCGAACTGAAAAAGCGTCGCCAGGGCCTGAATCCCCATCACCACCCAGGGGAATACCGAGATGATGCCGATGATCGACGCAATGCGTTTGACCACGGGACTGTTGAAGCGCATCCCCAGCAAATCCGGTTGGGTGGTCAGGTTGAAGCGCTTGCCCCAGGTCCAGGCACGGTTGGCCATCAGGTACATCGCAGTCACGCCCAGCGTGGCGTAGACCATGCCGTAAAAGCCCAGCGCGCCACCGACCGACAAGGCGAAAAACGCTGTGAACGTTGCGCCCGGCCACCAGGAGTTGGTGTAGCACATGGCGATGAACCACGGCCCGTAAGAGCGGCCACCCACGGCGTAATCGGAAAAGCTCTCGCTCTTGCGGTTCGTCGCGTACAGCACCGCAATCATGCCCGCCAGAAATACACCGATGAGGCCGAAGGTGATGTAAAGATCCGAAACCATAGTCGTACTGATCATTGCCCGTCCCCCTCTTGTGGAATTTCACCCAGCAGCGACTCGACCACGTAGAGCATCCACAGGCCCAGCCCCATGAGCACCGCGATCAGAATCCAGTAGAAGATCGGCAGCGGAATGCCGAGCACCAGCACGCTGCTGCCGCTGACTTTGAGGTAAAACGGCGGAAACAGCGCCATCATCAACAGCGCGAAGAAGTACAGGCCAAACACCAGATTCTTCAGGCGGCCGGGGGTAGAAAGGGACGGAACGTTACTCATGGAGTGCTCCTTGAATTTCAGGATCTGGCTATGGATAAGTGATCGGATAAAACTCAAGCAGTGAAAGAAACACGCGGTTACCCGCTACTTTTTTATTATTGAAGTACTTGTTTTACGTATTCGAAGGCTCACAGGACGAGATCGACTCAGACCTGCCGCAGCCAGGTTTCCCATTGCGAATCATTGATGATGCTGCGCGCCCGCATGTGCTTCCAGGTGCCGTACTTGTAAAAGTCGAAGTCCAGTTGCGACACCGCGTGCTGCACCATCGCCCAGGTCGACCATTTGATGTCGGCCAAGGCCTTGTTGAGCTTGATCCGCGCGACGGTCTGCGCGCTGACCTGGCCGAAGTAGTCCTCAATCAGCGCCAGCTCCATGTCGTCGCTGAAAAACATCTCGCCGAACCACAGCGCCAATTCGTAATGGCGGTCGTTGTTGGAGGCGTACTCGAAATCCACCAGGCGAATCTGGCGATCCGCATTAAGCATGAAGTTGCCTGCCAGCGTGTCGTTCATGCACGGCGCCAAGTCGATCCCGGAAGCCTGCAGCGCAGCCTTTGCGCGCTGATATTGCAGACACAGCCAGTCGTCATCCTGAGGCTTGATACCCTTGAGCTCGGCCACCTGGCTCTGGTGCTCGGTGATCATGTCGAACACGGTCTTGGTCTGTTGCAGCAGCGGCTGATCGTTGAACGCCTTGAGCCCGCGCAAGGCACTGTGGCGTATGTCGCGTTGCAGGAAGTCATGGTTGGACGACGCCCGCCAGCCCTCCATGAACTCGAACACCTCGACACCGAAGGCTTCGAGGAAAGCGAAAACCGGCGCGCCATACCCGGTTTGCGCAGCCTTCACACTGGCCTCGTGGGCGGTGTGACGGTCGATGAACATCTCTGTACCGACGCCTGGCACCTTGAAGAAATAAGCCGTGTCCGCACCCTCGACCTCGACCCGCCAGTTGGTATTGGAAATGCCGCCACTGACCGGCTCGTAGTCAACGCGGCGGCCTTGCCAGCTGTCGATGCTGCGCACGGCGGCTTCCAGTTGTCGTTCCTGGGTACTGACCGACTGCCCTAACGTTTTCATGCTCTACCCTCCTGAACCTGACGCATCCAGCCTTCCAGCCGCGGGTCCTGAACGCACTGTCGGCAGCGCAACAGCGTCCATTGCCCGACCTTGGAAAACTCCAGTGGCCGCGAGGACGTGGTACCGGCCCAAAGCCCCCACAATGTCCAGTACCAGTCGTTGATCAGCGCATACAGACGGCACACGGCGTAGTCGATTTCCAGGCATTGTCCGGCCCACGCGCTGATCCCCTCGCGCCACTGACGCTCGAACGAATAAAGCTCATTGAGGGTAATCGCCACGTCGTACCACGGGTCCATGCAGCCACCGTAGTCAAAATCCACCAGACGCAACTGGCCTTCGCTGGACACCATGACGTTGCTGGACACTCCGTCACCGTGCAGCGGAACTGCTTGCACGGCGTGGCTCTGCAGCGCCTGGCAGGCCATGTCGACGCAGCGGTCGATCCATTGATGCTCGGCAGGCAGCGCAACGTTATCGCGCCCGCACAAGGTGCGAAGACGCTCGATATCCGCCATCGGCGAGCGCACGGCATCAGGCACAGGTCCGGCATGCACCTGCCGTTTGAGTGCCCATAGCGCTGCAAGCCGACCGGGTGCGAGCAGATCGTCGAGCCGCGCAGCTCGCCAGTTCGAACCCAGGTCCTCGAAGATCAGCACGCCATTGGCCTGGTCTGCGCCAAGCAGACGCGGTGCCGCCGTACTGCGGCCGGCACATTCGCTGGCCTGGGCTACCGTGTCGAAATCGATCAGTTGCGCCATGTCGGCATGCAGAACCTTGGCGTAGCAACCGCCCTGCGCGCTACTGACCCGAAAGCCTGCCCACTCGGTCGACAATCTCGAAGGCGAGGCCACGCCCTGCGTCACGTTCTCGATCTCGGCGTCCTCAGCGAACCCGCAAGGTGCCAGTGCGCTGCGCAGGCGTGTGGTCAGGTCGTCGGCATATGACATGCTCAGCCCCTCAATTAAATGACGCGGATGAGGTGCAAGCCCGATGCAACAGACCGGTCAGCATGCGCAAACCGTTGTGCATGTCCTGATCGCTGGTGTACTCGGCCTCATTATGAGAAACGCCATTGCTGCTGGGGATGAACAGCAGGCACACGGGATAGCGCCGGTTCAGACTGATCGCATCGTGACCGGCGACGGTCATGCTGTCGGTGGTCGACAAACCCAGCTCAGCGCCTACGCCATGCGCCAGTGCAGCGAATCCGTCATGCAGCCTGGCAGGCGAGCGCAAGACGCTGCTTTCCACTTCAAACGCGGTCATGGTCTTGTCGGCGATCGCGTGCAGCGTTGCATCCAGGCGTTCCGAGGCAGCACTCAGCAGATCGACGTCGCGGGAGCGGTACTCGATGAGCAGCGACACCCGCGAAGGCACGACGTTGGGCGAATTGGGGTAGACCTCGATACGTCCTACCGAACTGTGCATCTGCACGCCGTGCTGCAAGGCTTCGTCATGCACCGCAGTGATGGTGTGTGCAGCAGCCAGCAACGCATCCCGGCGCGCGGCCATGGGCGTGGGGCCGGTGTGATTCTGCTCGCCATCGAAACGCACTCGCCGTTTCAGCGCGGCCCAGGTCTCGCGCACTACGCCGATAGCCGTCTGGCTGCTTTCCAGGCCAGCACCCTGCTCGACATGAATCTCGACATACCCGGCAATGTTCACATCAACCTGATCGTTGCCCAGATACCCGATGGCCTGCAGGGCGTCCTTGAGACGGATGCCATCACCATCGCGGCTTTCCCAGGCGTCGTTCAGCTTCAAGGCACCGGTGAACACGCCACTGCCGATCAGGCTCGGCTGAAAGCGCGCGCCCTCCTCGTTGGTCCAGTTGACGACCGCCAGATTACAGCGTGGGACTTCGCCACGCTCAAGCAATTGCCGCGTCAGACTGGACACCGCCACGGCGCCGGCAAGCACGCCGTATACGCCATCGAAACGCCCGGCACTCGGCTGGCTGTCCAGGTGCGAACCGCAGAGCAGATAAGGCGCGTCAGGATCAAAGGTCATGAGGCCAAACAGGTTGCCCACCGCATCGATACGGACTTCGAAGCCGTGCGCGTCGAGCCAGTCCCGAAACAGGTCGCGTACCTGACCGTCTTCGACCGAAGCCGCCAGCCGATGCAAACCACCGGCGGGTGTGGCACCGATCGCCGAGCTTTGCCGAAACAATGCTTCGAACGCTGCCAGATCAGCTGCGCCCGGCTCGATCAGTTCAGGAATAGAGGGTGTCGACATGATCTTTCTCCAGGCGTGTCGCAAACTCGTCGGATAGCGCGCGATTAGTGACCAGGGTCGTGATCGCGGCAAATGGCAGGGTGTTGATAAAGGTGCGATGACCGAACTTGCCATCGTCAGCCAGCACAACGCTGCGCGTGCAATGCCTGACCAGCGTTCTGCGCAACATGGCTTCTGGCTCCTGGTAATCCATCAGGCCAAAGTCCAGGTCAATGCCGCCGATGCCCATGAAGGCAATGTCGTAGTGAAACTGCCGAGCGAATTCCAGCGTATGGGGACCGATCAAGGCGTTGTCGGTGCGCCGCACATCACCGGGCGCAACCAGAACCTGATTGTCGCTCTGGTGCGATATCAACTGGGCGATGTCCAGCGAATTGGTGATGATCTTCAACTGACTGAACCGGGTCAGTTGCTGGGCCAGCGCCAGCGTCGAGGTGCCGGTGTCGAGGAAGATGGCCATGCCTTCGCTGACCAGCTGCGCAGCACGCACGGCGATGCCCGCCTTGGCGCGAGGCTTGAGCCTGCTGCGCTCCTGCAACGGCAATTCTTCGCTGGACCTGGGCAGAATCGCGCCACCGTGAATGCGCCTTAACCTGCCCTCTTCCTCCAGATGCTTGAAGTCGCGGCGGATGGTCTCTTCGGAGACAAACAGCAATTGTGCAAGGTCCGACGCCTTGACCCGCTGCTGTTGAGCGAGCAGGCGCATGATTTCGTCCAGACGCGGCTGATTGAGCATGGGGGTGACATTCCGTTGCAAAGTGATGACTCCAGTGTCCGGGCCGTTGGGCCCCTGATCCGTGTGCGAGAGCGACATGTCTATTGCCCCGAAACCGGTGGCAGGTGCTGATCCCAGGGCGCAATGGCTTCTACAGCGACACAGAACTGCAGCACCTGGGCATCGGCAAAGCGTGGACCTACGACTTGCAGGCCGATCGGCAACCCCTCGGAGCTCCAGCCACAAGGCAGGTTGGCGGCCGGGTTGCCGGTGATGTTGAAAGGGTAAGTGAACGGCGTCCAGCGCGCCCACGGCACAGCGCCGTCCTGCCCGGCATAGCCCACGGGGGCGACATCGTCTGCGGCAAACGGCAGGATCGGCAGCGTGGGCATGAGCAGCAGATCGTAATCTTCAAACAGCGCGTGCACCTGATTGGCGAACGCCGCACGCTGTTGAAGAGCCTGCAGATAATCACTCAGGCTGTACTGGGCAGACCGCTTGATCAGATCGGCAAAGCCGGGATCGAGCTGGTCCAGTTTCTGCGCAAGCGCCTTGCCATAGGCAATACCGCGCCCGGCGACCCACAGGGTTTCGAAGGTCGCCAGCGGGTCATGCCAATCCGGTTTGAGTGTGCTGACTGTGACGGGCAGCGACCTGGCGATAGTACCCACGGCGGCATCAACCGCTGCTGCGACTTGCGCATCGACTGGCGTGTCGAACAGCGTCGGGCAGAAACCGATGCGCAAGGGTTTCAGCGGCTGGTCGCAACGGGCCAGAAAGGACTCGTCAGGGGCTGGCAGCGCCTGATGATCCAGTGGATCGGGGCCCGACAGAATGTCGAACAGCAATGCGCTGTCGCGCACGGTGCGGGTGATCGGTCCGGCATGACTGAGCATCTCGGTGGCCGACCAGGGCCAGGTGGGAATACGGCCCAGCGTGCCCTTGAGGGCAAATGCGCCACAGAACGAGCCCGGAATACGTACCGAGCCGCCACCGTCGGAGCCCAGTGCGGCTGGCACCATTCGCGCCGCCACGGCAATGGCCGAACCGGAGCTGGAGCCGCCGCTGGTGAGGTTCGGGTCCCACGGGTTGCGCCCGTTGCCGAACACCCGCGACGTACTGGCGCCCGTCCAGCCGAACTCGGTGGTCGCGGTCTTGCCAAGAATGATCGCGCCAGCGTTTTTGAGGCGACGGATGATGGGTGCGTCCTGAACCGGCACCGACTCCAGCGCAGTCAACGACCCCCGCGTGGTGCGCAGCCCTGCGGTGGAAAAGAGATCCTTGATGCCAAAGGGTACGCCGTGCAGCGGCCCGCGCACCTCACCGCGCTGCAGTTCGGCTGTCATGCCTGCGGCCTGTTCAAGCGCCGCCTCGGCATACACATCACCAAATGCATTCAGTGTGGAATTGTGGGTTTCAATCGCTGAAAGGCACAACTCGGTCAAGCGTATCGGCGTCAGGCCCCCTTCGCGAACAAGCGTGGCAGCTTCAATCACGTTAGGCATGGAAGATGGCTTGGACTCAATCAAAGCAGATACCTCTCAGACACTTATGCGCAATGCACGGCACCAACGGCTGTCGGGGCATTACATTCAGCAGGCCCTTATGAGTCAAGTGGGTTTTGTTGGATATATTGAATTTGTGGTTTTAAATTTTGTAACAGCACCGTCACGGTGCCAAAAAACGCGCAAAACGCTGCCTCGCCCAATTGCGGTGCGCGATTAAAACCAGAAAAGAAGGGGAAAGTCGGCGGGAAAGGACTGCGCCTGTCAGCGGCGCAGTCCTGTCATTGTGATCGGTCTTTCAGGTCAGCGATCAGACCGCCAGATCGTGGGCATGGAACTCGGTGACGCCAACCAGCTGGATTTCAAAGTCCGCATGTAGGTCAGCGTTGACGTTGCCGGACAGCACATGATCAGCGAAACGCAGCTGGCCAGCGCCAGTGAACTCGCCGCTGCCGATGAAGCTGAAAGCATTGAGGGCCTTGGTGTCCACGTTGGCATCCATTTTCAGGAAGCTCAGTTTGTCGCCTTGCTGGCTATTGAAGTCGGTGATCACGTCGCTGTTGTGGCCTTTGCCCATTTCCGACAGATCGTTGAACACGAAACGGTCAGCACCGCTACCACCAGTCATGATATCGGCGCCCTGACCGCCCACCAGTTTGTCATTGCCGGCACCGCCGAACAGAACGTTGTCCGCATCATTACCGGTCAGGGTGTTGTTGCGGTCATTGCCCAGCACGGTGAATGCACCCTCGCCTTTGAGATGCACATTCTCGAAGTTCGCCAGCGTCCCGGCATTGAGGTTGATCACCTGTGCAATGGGCGAGGTATTGTCGTAAGTGATCTTCAGCGTATCGACGCCTTGATCGGCCTTTTCCTGAACAAGGTCCAGTTCGCCGACCTGATCGATGACGTAGGTATCGTTGCCCAGTCCGCCGATCATGGTATCCAGACCACCGCGGCCATTGAGCACGTTATCCAGATCGTTGCCGATCAACGTGTCATTGAAGGCAGAACCTATGGCGTTTTCGATGTGCGCACCGTAGGCAATCGCCAATCCGGAATTCATCAGCGTGGGTGCGTCAGGGTTCGCGTTGTAATCGAGAAACGCCTTGCCGATAGTGCTGAACTCACCCTCGTTGAGGTTGATTTTCACCGAAGCTTCCTGATTGCTGGCATCGATGGTGTCTTTGCCGCCAGCGTCCCAGATGGTCTCGAATACCGATTGCCCGGGCGCCCACTTATAGACGTCGTCGCCAGTGTGATAGTGGGTGTTGGCACCGTATATAAACTGCATGGCCGCGACATCGAGCAGCATCGGCGTGGTGGGCTTGAAGCTGTAATTGTTGGTGTAGCTCATGATGGTGTAACGCGCATCTTCGAATTTGGCATCGAGCAGGACATCGTTGTACTGCGAGCCTTCGAACGAATGCTTCAAGCCCAGTGCATGACCGGTTTCATGCATGAACGTGAGGTAATCGTCCGTGCCCTTGGCTGGATCGGCCGCGTTGACGTTCGGTCCGATCCAGACATCGCCGGAGCGGCCCAGCGTGCCCGGCGCGTAAGCCTGGCCAAACTCGGTGCCTTGCAGGCCCTTGAAGCCGCCGAAGCGAATGTCTCCGACATTATCGGGGGTGTCCTGAACCTCGGTGAACTTGATATCAGCCACCGCGCTCCAGGCATCCAGTGCGCTTTTTGCGGCTGCCGCCTGGGCGTCGGTCAGCGAATAGGCATCGCCGGGTTCCTGAGAGCGACTGTAGTCAGTGGCATAGACAGAGTCGGCCCGATGAAAACTGTAAGTCAGATGGGTACCGGAAGAATCCCCGAGCCAGAATGGCCCCCATAGCAGACTGGTAACTCGGTCGTCGGCAGCCCCCTCGGGCAAGAGTTCGGCAGGACTTGATTCATTTGGGCCGGGCATCGGCGTTGCTCCTGAAGAATACAGACGTTAGTGATAGGCCAACGATCTTTGCCAGCGCAAAAACCGGACAGCAGTTTATTACACAGCACACATAATATGGACATAATAAGTTACAAAAATAGCGTTCAGAACGGCCGGTTCATTACTCTCAATACCTGCCAACTTCTTATGACGAGTGAACTTTAACTTCTATTACAAGTGCCATTTAATAGCGCGTCGCCATATAGGGTTCGGAGCACCAGCCAAGACAGTAAGAAGTGACTGTTTCGAGGGTATTCGAACACGATCGGAACGCCCTTCGATTGCGCAGGATTGCTTCACTGCGTGTCGAGGGGGGAGGCTGAATAAAGGGGACATCGTTCAAACCTGCGCACGCCGAGCTGATTTATGCGGCGTATACCTTGCTGCACTCTATGGATCATAGGCATCATAAGACCCAATTTCATCCGATCGCGGTGCGCCCCATGACCCACCACCCTGCGCCACTCCCCGCCAGCGAGGAAGAACGAGTCCTGTCTCTTGAGCATCTCAAGATACTGGACAGTGCTCCCGAGCAAGACTTCGACGACATTGTGCTGCTCGCCACCACATTGTGCGACGCGCCCATCGCGCTGGTTTCGCTGGTTGACCGAGAACGCCAGTGGTTCAAGGCCTGCATCGGCCTGGACGTGCAGGAGACGCATCGCGACCTGGCATTCTGCGCCCACGCCATCCTGCAGCCTTCCGATGTGCTGGTGGTGGAAGACGCAACCACTGACCCTCGCTTCAGAGAGAGTCCGCTGGTGCTCGGGCCTCCCTACATCCGTTTTTATGCAGGTGCGCCGATTCGTACCGAGGCCGGTCATGCGCTGGGCACCGTCTGCGTGATCGACATCTGGCCGCGCGTACTGAGCGAACAGCAACGTCGTGCCCTGCTGGCACTGGCGCGGCAAACCGCAGCCCTGATGCAATACCGCCTGGTCTCGGAGCAACGTGACCAGCACGCCGCCGAACTGGCGCTGGGGCTCGAAAGCGCACAGAGCCAAAGCCTGGCTCTGGAGCGCAATTTGCGCCAGTCGCAACGGGTGTCTTCGCTGGGCATGCTCACGGCAAGCATCGCTCATGACTTCAACAACCTGCTCCAGGCACTGAGTGCCAGCCTGCAACTGATCCGCATGCGCTCACGCCGCCCTACCGACGTCGAGACGCTCAGCGATACCGGACTGCGAGCAGTGGATCACGGTCGCCACCTGGTGACTCGCCTGCTCAACAGCGTTCGCCATGACGGTCCCGAACTGATCTGCATCGATGTCAGCGAACGGATCGATGCCGCGCGTGACCTTCTGTTGCGTTCGGCAGGCGACACGCTGGACCTTTCATTCGACCTGTCCGCCCGAGGCTGGGGCGTGTTGTGCGCAGAAGCGCAATTGCATACCACCTTATTGAATCTGCTGAGCAATGCGCGTGATGCAATTTCAGGCCCCGGCAAGGTGCATATCTCGACCCGGCTGGAGTCCATCAAGGAAGACCCGCAATTCCCGGAAGGCGATTATCTGGTACTCAGCGTGAACGATAACGGGCCTGGCATGACAGCCGAGCTCAAGGAGCAGATCTTCGAACCTTTCTTCACGACCAGAAGTGCCGACCCGGGTGCCGGGCTCGGCCTTGTTCAGGTGCAGGAGTTCGCGGTAAATGCCGGCGGAGGCGCACGCGTCGAAACAGCACCGGGAAGCGGTACTACGGTGCATCTCTATTTGAGAATACTGGGGCCGATCAGTGCAACCAACGCGCCAGCCCACATAACCGAACATTAACAACAGCTCATCGCCAGCGAGGCGTGGTTACTTCAGGCACGCTTTGAATTAAAAGGGCCGAACATTCAATGTTCGGCCCTTTTAATTTTATAACCTGCGTCATCATTAACGTCGGGTGTTTCATGGCCAATGGCGTCTTATGACCGCGTTGACCAACGGCTCAGCCTCAACCCGTAACAACAACGCATGAAAATCCGGTCGGGCGTTATGCAGGTGCTCCCGGGCGCCACTCCATCGCGTCACGACAGAGGCCAGAATCTCCACTGCGCCGGGTGAATCGCAACGCCAAACCCCGGCATCAGCAAACAGGTCGGCAAACGTCTCCCAGTTTTGATGCAACCGCCTCCGGGCGCCCGCTTCGAGCAGCCTCTCCAGCCCATCGTCGGCACTCGTCAGCCAGCGCTGCGGGTAATCAATGATCCCGATGGCGGCATAGCAGTTGGCTGCCATGTAAACCAGCGCGCGAAGCGCTTGAGCACGCTGCGCGGAATCGCCAGGCAGAAGCCCGGAACCTGGGTACTCCAGGCCCAGATGGATCAGGATCGCAGCGCTTTCAGTGAGTACCGAGCCATCGGCGAGCACCAACGTGGGAACTTGCATCAACGGGTTGACCCGCCTCAACGCCTCCTTGCCTGGCCCCTCCTCCCATCCACAGGCGTTGCACACTGTAAAAGGTACCGAGCAGCGCTGAAGCGCTATCTCGATAGCCGCTGAACCCGAACGTTCCGTGCCGAAAAGCGTGTACATGCCAGTGCTCCTTGCCAGGTGCTGCAGGCTCGCTCCGTACAGTCATACTGATGGAGGAGCAAACAAATGGGCGTGCATGAAATCAATGAAGACTCGCAGGCGCAGCGAAAGATGCTTGCTGGACGGCCAGAGCAATCTGAACGTTCCGGTATGCACCGTGTAATCAGCCAGGACAGGTATCAGCTCGCCGTCGCGGACGGCCGATGAAATCATGAAGTCCGGCAGACAGGCAATGCCCAACCCGGCCCGCGCAACGTCCACCAGAATCTCGGTGGTGTTACACACCATGGCCTGAGGTAACTCGAGATCATCGACGCCTGGCTCACGACACAGCGGCCAGTGTTCGAACTTTCCCGAGGAGGGAAACTTGTGCAACAGGCAGGCGTGCTGACTCAGGTCGCCAGGATGCCGGGGTATACCATGCCGGGCAAAATAGTCCGGAGCGCCGACAATGCGCAATTGGAAGCTGCCCATCCGCTTCGACATCAGGCCCGAGTCGACGGGATCTCCGGTGCGTAACACGACATCGAAGCCCTCCTCGATGATATCGACCATCCGGTCCGAGAAATCGATATCCAGTTCGATATCGGGGTAGGTGCGCATGAAGTCGATGATCACCGGCATGACCAGTCCGCTGACCAACGGCAGACTGATCCGCAACCTGCCCCTGGGCAGATCCCTGGCATTGATCAACTCCATTTCCGCCGCTTCCAGCTCCGACAGAATGCGTCGGCAACGCTCCAGGAATATCGAGCCTTCCAGCGTCAGGGCGATACTGCGCGTACTGCGATGAAAAAGCCGTACACCGAGGCTCTCCTCCATACGGCCAATGCTCTTGCCGATACCCGACGAAGAGATGCCCAGGCGTTTTCCGGCCTGGGTAAAACTCCGTGTTTCGGCAACCAGAACGAACACGGCAATGCTTCCGAGCGATTCCAATACCCACTCCTATTCAGGACAACCCTGTCCTATACGTTCGGAACATAAGCCTGTTTTTGTTTGCGGGCGCAACCCCTAATCTCCCGGCAGGGCAATCGCTCTTGGATAAAACGCGTGCATCACAGCAAAACCCGGGCACGCTTCACAGGGACATTGCACATGACCACAGCACATCGGGTCCAAACACAACCCACTGCGGGACGATGGGGGCAACTGCTCGCGGCTTGCCTGACCGGCATTCTGATCCCGTTATGCTTCACCGGCCCTGCCGTGGTTCTGCCTTCGATAAACCAGGCGCTGGGCGGATCAGCGGTCGAGCTGACCTGGGTCATCAACGCCTACATCCTGACCTACGGCAGCGCCATGATGGCCGCCGGGAGCCTGACGGATATCTACGGCAGAAAACGCGTCTGGCTGATCGGGCTGGCGATATTCGTGCTCTCCACCTTCGCCATTCCGGCAGCTTCCTCCGTGGTCCAGATCGACCTGCTCAGACTGGTTCAAGGCCTGGGCGGCGCGGCAGCGTTCGCCGGGGCGATGTCGTCGCTTGCCCAGACCTTTCATGGCGCCGAGCGCACCCGAGTCTTCAGCCTGCTGGGCACCACCTTCGGCATAGGTCTGGCCTTCGGCCCACTCGCAGCCGGTTCGCTGGTGGATTCGGCAGGCTGGAAATGGTCATTTCATGCGACTGCACTCATCGGCGTCGCGGGGTTCCTGCTAGTGCTGTTCAGCGCCACCGAATCAAAGGATCCCGACGCCACGGGTATGGACTGGCCGGGCGCAATCAGTTTTACCTCAGCATTGGCCCTGTCCACTTACGCAATCCTGCTCGCCCCTGAAGAGGGCTGGAGCGATCCACTGGTGATGGGTGGCATCATTGGCTCACTGCTGCTGTTCTGGATATTCATCGCCGTGGAGCGGCGCGTTGCCCGTCCCATGCTGGACCTGTCACTGTTCAATAGCGCGCGCTTTGTCGGCGTGCAGATTCTTGCAGCCAGTCCGGCATTTTTCTTTGTCGTGCTGATCATCATGTTGCCAGCGCGCTTCATTGGTATCGACGGTCTCAGCGCTCTGGAAACCGGGCAAATGATGACCGCACTGGCCGCGCCCCTGCTGATCGTACCGATGCTTGCCGCACAACTGGCACGTCGTTTCACCTCCGGGCTACTGTCCGGTATCGGTTTGCTGCTGGTGGCTGTCGGTCTGCTGTGGCTTGCGCTGGCTCTGGACGGCGGAGCAATCAAAACCGCCTTGCTGCCGATGGCCTTGATCGGTATCGGCATCGGTCTGCCCTGGGGGCTGATGGATGGCATGGCGATCAGTGTGGTTGAAAAGGAACGCGCCGGTATGGCTACCGGCATCTTCAATGCCGTACGCGTGTCTGCCGACGGCATAGCCATTGCGATCGCAGGCGCACTGCTCGCCACGTTCATTCAGTGGGGTCTGTTCGATGCCCTGACGGGTGTCGCGCCTGATGTGGTGACAAACGCTGCCAACCGCGCCGCATTGGGCGACCTGCAGAATGCGACCGGTCTTCTGCCCGGCCAGGCAGAACTGCTGCACCAACAGTACGCCACCGCGTTCCGCAATCTGCTGTTCATTCTCAGCGCCGCCACCGTGCTGACGGCCGTGGCGGTCTTTGCGCTGCTTGGTCGCGTCCGCGCTCATGAAGAACCACCCATAGAGGCCTCCGACACGCTTGAACTGGCGGGCGAAATCAAGTGAGTCCCTATGAAATATCAGGCGCAAAGCGGCATCCCGCCTTTGCAAAGGTATTCGCGCCAGGTCACCTCACGTTCGGGCTGATCGCGCCTCTGGAGGGCTACCCCGACTCCGCAGCACCGACCATGAAAGACCATCTGGCCTTGGCCATTCAGGCCGACAAAGCCGGTTTCGCCGCGCTGTGGCTGCGCGACGTACCGCTTCTCGACCCGGGGTTCGGCGACGCCGGTCAGGTGTTCGATCCTTTTGTCTACGCCGCGCTGCTGTCTGCCGTCACCCGGCAAATCTGCATCGGCACGGCAGGCATCATATTGACGCTGCGTAATCCGCTGATGGTCGCCAAACAGGCGTGCAGCGTGGACGTGTTGCTCGAGGGACGCTTCCTGCTGGGTGTGTCGACGGGGGACAGGCCCGGCGAATATCCTGCGTTCGGCGAGCATTTCGACACCCGCGCGGAACGC
Organism: Pseudomonas sp. ICMP 10191; assembly: GCF_001467335.1. NCBI lineage: Bacteria > Pseudomonadati > Pseudomonadota > Gammaproteobacteria > Pseudomonadales > Pseudomonadaceae > Pseudomonas > Pseudomonas sp. ICMP 10191. The sequence continues at coordinate 14,625 of NZ_LKGW01000168.1, read as the reverse complement.
TTCAGAGACGGCGTCGAACTGCTGCACGCGGTGACCGAGCAGTCTTTTCCAGTGTTCAGATCGCGCCATTACGGGCAACTCAATGGCACGCTGGATCTACTGCCGAAACCGGTTTTCGGGCGGCTGCCTATGCTTGCCATCGGGCGCTGTCAGCAGGATATCAAATGGCTGGCCAATCACATGGATGGCTGGATATGGCATCAGAGCGGCTTCGACACCTTGCCTGAAGTGATCAATCATTGGCGCAGTGCCAATGAGCAAAGGCACTTCAAGCCCTACGGCTATGCGACGTTCTTCGACCTCGACGAGAACAAGGACGCGCCGATGAAAGTCGGACGCGGAATCAGTACCGGGCGCAACGCCCTCATCGCCCTGTGGCAGCGTCAGCGGGAACAGGGGGTTTCGCATGTGGCGCTGAACCTCAAGCCCCTGAGGCGTCCGGCCACAGAAGTGTTGCAAGAGCTGGAAGAGTATGTGCTGCCGTACTTCCCGACCCGCCGGGGTGATCATGCCTGACCGAATACTTCATCGGCACGGCCACCGCAGGTTCAGGATGTAGTAAGGACGAACGATTCAACTACCGACCTGGGAGGTCACGATGCGCGCTGAAAAATCCTATCCGATAAAAACCAACCCGATGCGCAGCAGCCCGAACAAGATACAGCTGGGTGTTTTCTCCACCAATACCGAGGGTGGCTGCACCGTCACCAATGCGCCTGAACGCCTGCGCGGAGACGACTGGGCTGGCAACCTGGAAATCGCACGGATTGCCGACGATGCGGGGTTTGAAGCCTTCATACCGGTAGGCCGCTGGAAAGGTTTCGGCGGTACCAACAATACGGGCGGTGTCTGTTTCGAGACCTATACCTGGGCTGCAGGGATTGCAGCCCTGACCAGTCAGATCGCGGTCTTCACCACCTCGCACCTGCCCACCGTACACCCGCTGTTCGCGGCCAAACAGGCGGTGACCATCGACCACATCAGCGGCGGGCGCTTCGGACTGAATATCCTTTGCGGCTGGTATGGCGCGGAAATGCGCATGTTCAGCGGCCACATGATGGAGCACGACAAACGCTACGACTACGCAGAAGAGTGGCTGCACATTGCAAAAAATGCGTGGGAGCAGCAGACCCCGTTCGACTTCAAAGGCGAGTATTTCAACATCTGCGGCGCAATCTCGCAGCCACAGCCCCTGAATAAACCCTACCTGATCAATGCAGGAGGCTCGCCGCGCGGCAAACTGTTCTGTGCAGAACATTGCGATGCCGCATTCCTGATCGTCAAACATCTGGACGGTGAACAAGCGGTGCGAGAGCAGATTGCATCCTACAAGGACCTCGCGAAACAGAAGTTCGGTCGTGACATAAAGATATGGTGTTATGGCTACGTGGTGCAGAAAGACACGCAGGAGCAAGCAGACGCTTACCTGGACTATTACGCCAACCAGTTGGGTGACGATGAGGGCTGCGACATCATCACCGGCGAGCTGGGTATCCAGACCGGCATTTTCACCCCCGAAGACGCCGTGCGTTTCCGTTTCCACTTCAAGGCCGGATTCGCCGGGGTACCACTGGTGGGCACACCCGAAAAGATCGTGGAGCTGTTCAGGAAGTATTCTGACTGGGGGATCGACGGCATTGCCCTGACGTGGCTCGATTACCACGAGGGTATAAAGGACTTCGTGAGAGAAACACTGCCACTGATGGAAGACGCGGGCCTGCGTGAATCCAGAGTTGTGGAGGCGATTGCTTCGAAGGTGTCCGCAGAAGTAGCCTGATGGCCAGGCCGCCCTGGCAGTGCTGGCCAGGGCGGCTTTATCCGGACAGCTTAAAGGGCCAACATGCGTTGCGGGTTCAACAGCGTCACCTCGGTGCGGCGCTCGCCGCTCAAGCCGAACGCATCGAACCACTGCCCGCTCAACGACAGCCACTCGTGGACATCGATCTGACTGGTCTGCCCCAGGTCCGAGCTGTAGACCACATTGCCGACATGACTCAACACATCGCTGAAATCCTGCCGGTCCTGATAGCCCAGCAGGTACGTCAGTGCGGTCTGCTCGATGTAGACCGATGGCTCTTTGCCGATCAGCGCAAGCTCGGCCGCGTCTAGACCGGTCAACGGATTGGCAGGCTGGTTGAGCATCAACCTCGGCACGCCGATCCGCAGCGCTTCGTCGATCAACGTCCTGACTTCATTGGCATCGGCATGCCCGGTCGAGATCACCAGCGGATAGTCACGCGCCATTCTCAGAATATCCAGCGCCTGTGGCGTCAGGCGGCCGTTCTCCGATGTCACTCTGGCAGGCTTGATGGGCTTGTCCCGCAACAGCGGAAGGCTCAGGTTGCGGGCCAGCGTGCTGGTATGCGTTCTGCCTGTGACGGTTGGCAAGTGAACAATGAAACGTCCAGATTCATCGCCACGCAAACAGAGGCTGCGCTCGACCACACGGTAGTCGATGCCGCCGGCAATCTCGTTCAGCACCACCGAGCCGCTGACCGGAAAACCCTGATTGCGTGCTTCCCATGCCTGGGCCGCCGTACACCCCAGGTGATTTTTCAATACGACCCGGCCCTGCACCGCAGCGTAGCGTCTGCCCGCCTCTATCGCTCCATGACGGCGAATGAACGCGTCAGGATTGGCGTGGTAATGCAGATCAATGAAGCCTGGCTCCTCAATCTGACTCATTGCACACACTCCGCTCTGGCGATCAGAAATGTATCGATGCTCTCCAGCACCCGGTCCAGATCATCTGCCAGCGGGCGCATCCCGCCATCAGGCACACACAGTGAGCGTTGTCTATGGCCTTTGGTATGCAGCACATGACGCGCCCCAACCAGTTGCGACTTCCCGCCAAACACGCTCAGCACACGCCCTTTGAAATCGAGCAGGCACTCACTGATATCCAGACCGCTCAGTAGCCGGAATCCCAGGGTCAGACGCTGTCCCTGGGTTGGTAGCGTTGCGTCATTCTCGCTGACGGACGGGTGCTCGTGTTTCTGGCCTTCAGGCAACACCAGATCGTCCAGCAGGCGTTTGGCTTGCTCGACATGCCCTTGTTCTGCCAGATCCGCCATACGTCCCAGCCTGGAATCCAGCAACGCATCGGCTTTGGCGGGAGAAGAAAGCAGCAATAACGCAGGCGTCGAACGCAGTAATGAAGTGCCTGCCAACGCCTGTACCAACGCACCTCCCAAGGCCACGCCGACGAGTACATCCGGCACACCCCAAGGCTCTAGCGCGCTGACCCAGCGCTGGGAAAACCCGTCAAAGTCTTCGCCCGCCTTGACCGGCAGGGACAGGGAATCAAAAACCCTGACCTGATAACCCGCCGCAGTGAAATGCTCGATCAGCGGTTTGGCGAAGCCACCCGCGTCCCAGACCGGCATCACCGGTGAAAGAATGAATACGCTTGATTGCCCGACACCGAAGGTCTGGCAGGTGATGCAATGACTCATGGCTTTTGCTCCTGCAAAAATGACAAGACCCGCCTTGTCGAGCGGGTCAGGTCGTTGCTCCATCGTGAAGGCTCAGCGGGTCGTGCGAAGGCGTTCGACACTGGCGGCATAGCCGCGCAGGGTCGACTCGATGATCAGTTGCGCGGGCAGCACTTCCTTGATCAGGTCCGCGACTTCGCCGGCCCAGATCGCCCTGATACTCACATCATCGGCCGCCAGTGCTGCTTCATACTCAAGACGCAATTGATCGGCTGATGCAGCAAACGCCTGCTCCTCACCTACCCAACTGTCGGAAAATTTATTGGCGATCACTCGTCCGCTGTAGCCCTGCGGCCAGTCGATGCCGCGCACCTCATCGAAGATCCGGGTTCGCACCGTATCGCTCGCGACAGCCTGCACCAGGCGCTGTTTTACCCGTTCGGAAGGCAGTGCTTCCTTCGAAGCCAGAAAGCGCGTCCCCATCATCACGCCATCCATGCCGAGCGCAAGCGCAGCAGCCATGCCACGGCCATCGGCAATCCCGCCGGCACCGATAAGCACAACATCGTCACCCACCGCGTCGCGAACTGCCGGAAACAGCGGCAATGAAGCTCGGCGCAAACTGTGACCACCCGCCTCGGCGCCTTGCACGATCAGCGCATCGGCACCGGCGTCCAGCGCTTCTAGCGCCTGGTCGACGTCATGCACCTGAACGATGACTTTGGCGTTGGCCTGTTGAATGGGCCGGACGAAAGGACGTACATCACCAAACGACAACGCAACCACTGCCGGGCGGTACTCGAGAGCCAGCTGAAGCAATTCGAACTGCTTCGCCACGGTAAACATGACCAGGCCCACACCCCATGGTTGCTGCACGTCGTGCATCATCTCCAGTTCACGCGCCATCCATTGCGGATCGCCGTAACTGGCACCCACCAAACCCAGACCACCGGCCCGGGAAACTGCAGCCGCCAGACGCCCTCCGGACGCCCCACCCATCGGTGCCAGAATCAGAGGATGTTCAATTCCAAGAAGAGAAGTCAGTGCTGTATTGATCGTGGCCATCGCCTGATACCTGTGAAAATCCGAGTGAATGTCAGACGAAGGCGACGTCTAAGCAGCCTTCGTCTGCAGCTAATGGATCAACCCGCTTTTTGTAATGCAATTTCAGGGGTGATGTACTCGGCCACGTTATAGAGGTGATATTCCCAGGTACCGGTTTCCTTTAACCGCGAGTATCGCGACAGAAACTCTTTGTCGGTAAACAGCGACTCGAACTGACTGCGATCACTCCATTGCGCCTGATTGATGACGGTCTTGCCGTCCGTGCTCTTCATCAACCGGCTCCATTTGAATGCACTGTAAGTCCGTGCGACATAACTGACCGTTTCTTCGAGAATCTCGATAGCCAGGTTCTGAGCACCTTCATTGACCTGTACAACATTGATCAGATACACCGCCTTGTCATCGGTGACGGAGTGAGCATCGAACAATTCCATTTTCATAATCAGTTCCATTTATAAAAAGAAGTATAAGAACACGTAGTCAAGCCAGAAGCGGTGTTGAAGCCGCCGGTTTACCGTCTTGCCAGAGCAGCGGTGAAATCACCTCGGCCACTGCCGTTTTCTCGACCAGCCCGATAATGATCTCGTGAGTGCCGCAGGTCATTCGTTGGGCCACCGAACAGAAAAGCGTCGCCTGGGCGGTACGCAGATAAGGCACCCCCTGGTCCTGCTGCCAGTCTCCGCTTTCAAACCGCGCAGGCCCGTTGACTGCTCCGCCAAACACGCTGACCAGTTCAGCCTGCCCGGTTTGCAACAGGTTGACCGAGAACTTTCCCCGCTCAAGCAAAGGCAGGTAAACACTGGCGCTGTGATTGATGCACACCAGAATGGACGGCGGGTCACTGCATACCGAACTGACGGCAGTGGCTGCCATACCGTAAGGCGTGCCCTCATGTTCGGTTGCCACAAGGGTGACGGTCGACGTCAGGCGGCGCATGGCTTTCTTGAAGGCAGCGACATCCATGTCGGGAGACTCAGGTGCGCTGAGTCGAGTTTGAGGTTCAGGCACATTTGCGCGTGCTGCCAATCGGGAAGCCTGATTCATGGTCGTTCTCCCACGCTGACTTTTTCAGCGTCCGTCAGCCAGGGCTGGTCGTAACGATAGGTGCTGCGGGCATTCTCCAGTGTCGAGCCCGTGGATATGGCCTCGATAATGCTGCGCTCAGTCTGCTCGACCGCCTGAGCACGGCGTACAACCTCGGCGGCCAGTTGCTGTGGAATAACCACGCAACCACTGCCATCACAGACCAGAAGATCACCGGGCCGGACAGTAACCCCATCAATGACCACAGGCACTTGTACCGCTTTGAGTTGTGCGCGGTTCTTGGCTGACTGCATGAAACGGCCACGACTGAACAACGGATAGTTGCACCTGATAACGGTATCGATATCACGTGCCACGCCATCGATAACAGTGCCTTTGATGCCGTTGGCCAAGGCGAAGTGGGTCATGATATCGCCCCATACCGTGCAGTCATGACGCCCGGCGTTGGAGGAGACAATCACCGCGCCGCAAGGCACCTGATCGATGTAGTTGGCCGCCCCCTTGAAGGTTGTTGGCGCATCGACCGCTTCGTACTGCACGGTGAACGCAACACCGACACAACGAGTGCCCGGCACTTGCGAAACAATACCCGGCAGCCCTCCGTTGATCCCGAGACTGTCCAGTGCATCAGACAGCGAAGCGGTATCCAGATGTTCACATGCGTCCAGCACGGTTTGCGTAATTGCCACCGTTTCAAAGTGCGCTGACATAACGTTCTCCCTGAACTGAGGCCTGTTCGGCGCGGTAGCCGACAGAGCTGGCCTGCAACTCGATGCACTGCAGGACAATCGCTTCGCCCACCTGGTCAGTGGTGTGGGAACCGCCAAGGTCGTAACTGCGAACGCCAGATTGTGAAACCAGGCTGACGGCGTGAGTGATACATGCCGCCTGGGCCGGGTATCCCAGATGTTCCAGCATCAGTGCAATGGCCATGAACATCGCGCTGGGGTTGGCCTTGTTCAACCCTGCATGAGCAGGCGCACTGCCATGTACAGGTTCGAAGTAAGCACCTGAATTGCCAAAGTTGCCGCTGGGCGCAAAACCCAGGCCACCCATTACGCCAGCACCCAGATCGGAAAGGATGTCGCCGAACATGTTCTCGGCAACAATCACCCCGAAGCGTTCGGGCCGTTGCACCATCCACAAGGCAACCGCATCGACATTTTCGATAACACCGGTTATGTCCGGATAACGCTGTGCGATTTCTTCGAAGATACCCCGTGCAAACGCACTGCTGTGTCGCAGCACCATCGGCTTGTCGACAAACGTGACCCGGGTGAAGGTGTTCTTGCGCGCGTAATCGAATGCGTATTCAAAAATACGAGTCAAACCACTGCGCGTCTGCAGGCGCAACGTGACGGTCGCGTCCTCCTGCCCTTCCCGCTGCCACGGCGCGCCAAGTGCTTCGCGCTCTTCAAGCAAGGGCACCAGCGCATCCGGGACATGCCCGAAGTCCAGCCCCGCATAAAGACCTTCGGTGTTTTCTCTGATCACGACAAAGCGAAATCTGTCTTCACCGGTCATGTCGGTAACCGGGCGTACATTGGCGTAAAGGTCCAGGTTCTGCCTGAGCTGAATGACCGGGCTGACGTAGCGGCGGTTCTGGCCCTGGAGTGCCAGGGGCAGCTCTGCTTCCGCCTCTGCCAGCGGCTTGCTGGTTATTGCCCCCAGCAACGTTGCGTCACAGCTGGCCATGACTTCCCAGGTCTGGGCAGGAACCGTTTCACCCTCGCGCTTCCAGCATTCCCAGCCGATATCCGCCGGTATCAGATCAAACGGCAGGTGCAACGCTGCAATCACCGGAAGCGCCGCTTCCATGACCTCAATGCCGATACCGTCGCCGGGCAGAATGCATATACGCTTACGGGATATTTGGCCGGTCATAGCGCAACTCCTTTTACGCTTTGCGACAGGTCACTGAAGATATTCGACAACGCCGCTCGCGGAGCAAGGCGCGCCACTTTGTCCTGTTGATGCATGACCTCGATCGCTCGGTACTCGGAGGTCAATTGAAACCGTTCAAGGGTGTCTCGCACCCGCTGACTGACATCGTAGGGGAAGTTGTAAGTGCCCAGAATGATATCCATCAGCGGGCTGGGCATATTGTTATGCGGTATCGAGTTGGCTGTGACAGCGGACAATTCGATCACCTTGACCAAGTCAAAACCGTGGCTGACGCCTATACGCTCCAGATAAGCCACCAGCATGCTCAAGTGAAGATTCCCGGCCCCTTTACCCATGCCGCAGATGGACGTGTCGATGTATTCAGCACCGGCCTCGATAGCCGCCGATGCATTCGCCAGCGCCAGCGACAGATTGTTATGGGCGTGAAACCCCAGTGGCACCAGCAACCGGCTTGCGAGGCGACTGAACAGCCGATGCACATCGGCTGGCAGCATATGACCGTTGGAATCCGCGCAACAGATGATGTCCGCACCGGCACCCTCTGCACGAGCGGCCGTATCGAGCACGGCTCCCGGCGTCTGCGATGTCACATGCGTTACATTGGCGCTGACACTGAAGCCGTGATCCCGGGCCAGTGACAAGGTCGCCAGCCCTTCATCCAGTTGATCGCGGCGCAGACAGACACGAATCATCGAAACACCCTGCTCCTTGAGCATGGCGAAGTCATCTACCGTGATGTTTTTCGGGTGAACCATAACCGCCAGCTCAATACGTCCAGCGGCGGCCTGCGCAATGTTCTCAATAAAGCGTGCGCCTACATCACTGGTCAGCCCGTGCTCGCCCTTCGGCGCAAATGATCCCTTGCAGTAACCAATTTCACAGAGGTCGACGCCTGCATCCGCCAGGCCTGAAGTAATAGCTCGAGCCTGGTCTTCCGTGAAGTTGAAGTTGTTTCGATAACCACCGTCACGCAATGTAACGTCGAGAATCTTTATGTCGGCCATGAGAATCTCCGGCTGTCCTTAGGTTGTAAACAGGGTGCTTGAGATGATCTTGCCACTGCCTCTATTCTTGTCGTTATCCAACAGCGCCGCACCTGCAAACATTGCCGAGCCGACACCTGAACGTCTCGGAGTTTCGAATCATTGACTTCTTAACTCGACATTGATCCTCGTCAAAATCGACCGCATTGTAAATTGTCGATATTTGATCAGGGGATGGGAATTTTTTCACCGCCACCTTATGTGTCTGCCGAAATAACGACTTCTAGCACTGGCCCGACTAGCGATAACAGCTTTCTACATAATTCATCGCGGCCTGAATGGAAGCCACCGCGCGCAAGTCTTCATGCACGCCCAGCCAGACATCAACCTCCAGCGGTGCCGACAGCTCTACCCGGCACAGACGAGAGTTAGCCTCTACCGCAAAACTTGGAAGCAAGGCAATGCCCACACCGGTTTCCGCGGCACGAATTTGCAGTTCTACTGTTTTGGCTTCCAGCACGAAGGGGCGTTCACCGACAATATTTCTGAGCCAACCGTTCTGACTGTCGCTCATCAGTTCATTGTCGTAGGCAATAAACTCATAGTGCTCCGGGTGCCGCTCCTCCAGATAAAAACGTGCGCAATAAAATGAAAATGAGGCGGTGCCGATACGTCGTGCGACGATGCCACTTTCAACCGGTCTGGAAAACCGTATGCACAAGTCAGACTGGCAACTGGATAACGACGAATACTGATGATCCCCCAGCAAGCGCAGCACAATGCCGGGGTGCATGGCACGAAACGCCCCCAGTTGCGGCACCAACTTCTCGACCGCCACCGAGGGCGGCGCGCTGATGGTCACTTCCACACCCTGCGCCACCTGCGCGGCAACAGCGAGACGGCCAATGGCCTGGGTCTGCGCCTCGATCTGCCGCCCGATAGCCGCCAGACGCCGCCCTTCATCAGTCAACTCGTACAACCGCTTGCGACGGTCGACAAGCTTTACATTCAGGGATTTTTCCAGCGAAGCGATACGCCGCGAAACAGTAGCGTGCTCCACACCCAGCACCCTGGCAGCGCCGCTCAAGGAACGGATGGCGGAAAACATCACAAAGTAATGCAAGTCCTCCCAGTCAAAACAGACTTTCGGTTTTTTGAACAGGTTGTTAACGTCAAGGGAAACTGATCCATCCGATGGAGTCATTGTCATTCAAGCCATATCCTTATACGGTTCGCGCGAATAAAGGTCTTCATTACATATCAACGATGAGTAGTGGCAGACGTGCAGAACGATAAGGATAATGCTGATAACTTCCTCAGGCCCGAAGAGCGAGCGGGTGCCGCTGGGTAGTTTAGATTAGTGGCGGGTGGGTATTGCGGAGAGGGGGTCGGATGTTTTAGGACGGGGGTGTCCGGAGTGGGGGCATTGGTTTGGGATAGAAGTGGTGAGATTGAAAAGAGAGGTTACTGCTAAGCATAGAGCATCTTTGCTTGTTAGCTTTATACGGGATATACCCATCTAGAAACACTATTACAGTTGCCTTTCAGTTCATAATGAGTAGAACGGCAACCTTCTCAGGTTGAACTCAATCATTACCCCAATAGATTCATACTCCTCAGCAATACATCACCCACGTTCATAAAAAACACTTTCAAATGCTTCATCGACGCTCCACCTCCTTATCCATATACGTACATTATACGCCCCCCCTTAAACCCCTTCCACCAACGCCGCGAAATCCAGCTTAAATTTTTCGATTATAATAAGAAAACTCAACATAACTTTCGATACCACTAAACGCATCAATCCGCTCAAGGGTCAGCACATCAACAGTGTACTCGCCCGGCAAAAAAGCAGAGTGTTTTATATCTCTGACCTGTGAAGACTTATAATCACCCTCATATTCAAAAGCCTGCCCGGAATTAACACCTTCAGTTATGACGACCTCATCAAAAAAAACGCTCCCATTTTTCAGAATTCGCAAATGAACAGGAATAGCAACACCTTTCCCGTTATGCATATCTCCGCCCCACACTTTCCCTTGTCGAGCCGCTTCAGATTTATTTTTGCTCCAGACGAATAAAAGAGCGATCCTATAGCCACCACGTTCGCCAACCCTGAATTGTGCGACCGCAGATTTACTCGGCAAAGAAACATCAATAGGTTTAACTATCAACACCTTTTCTGAACACCCTGCAAAAAGAAAACATAACAACAGCGTAAAGAAACCGTTAAAAAAAAGACATATATGAACAGCTCCTAATATAGTAAAAAGCAACACATCTATATACGTGAAAAATCACCCTCCCACCAAAGTTTTTCCACAACCGCTCTCTCAAATTCTCCTGCGCATGCCGCTGTAACGTACGCAGGAAATACTCAATCACCCGCTGCTTGCCGGTCTTAGCTTCCGCCGTCACCGCCATGTCCAGCGGCAGCTTGATGTCCACACTAGCCGACTTGAGTCACGTCAGCTACATTCGCCGCAGTTCCCACTAGGCTATGGGCTAAACCCGACTCGGCATCGACGCCGATATGCGCTTTCATATCGAAGAAATATTGATTTCCTTTCTTCGTCTGATGCATATCAGGATCGCGCTTGCCTTCCTTGTTTTTGGTCGAGCTCGGCGCGTTAAGTTTCGAGTATTTTGAATTCGGAATCCATATCACGCAAATAGCTCTCAGGCGCATCTATATACTTTTGAGTAGCAAACTTAGGTTGTAATGACCACGTTTCCATATCGCCAGTGGGCTTTGGCAGAAAGTTCTCAATCAATCATGGCGGCAATTCTACCCAACCGACTTTTCGTACAAAACCTAGAAAAAATGGACATCCAACATCCGAAAAATTCAAGCAAGCCGTTCTGACCCACCCTCTATTTCTCGCCTTAAAAACTACAAAACATTATTATAATCATACATATATTCAATATACTCCAACTCACCCCACACATGACCATCCAGCCTGTCAATCATAACTACCCCACCAACCTTCCCCTCATCTCCACCAACAATACTAAAAACCCAAAATACTGGCGGTGACTTCTCCGTCCGAGAAGAATCGAATACGACATCAAAACCTTTAGCTCTCGCATAGTCAACGGCAAAAGCAGCAGCTTTTTCAAATTCAATATTACTCACATCTCTGTATCTGACAGGAGAGCTGAAGACCTCAATCCCTTTACGCTTCAACTCAGTAACTATTGAAACCATCTTCACTCTTTCTACATTCAACCCCAGATAACCAGAATATTTTTTCCCGGGCATACACACAAAATTCTTATCAAATATATGCAAAGGTCCAAATTCGGCACCTTTATGCTGACCCAATACAAATGCATCACACTTCATTCTCAACCTCACAATATCTTATGGTCGAATCACCACGCCACTACCAGTCAACACTGATTTCAAGCTATCTATTGGCACCGAGTAAGACGATCCCACCCCAACTGGCCAGGGGTCTTTGATGAATGCCCGACCACTTTGAACGGACTCAACAACAATCGCATGTGCACCAGCACCGGCCCTAACACTTGCTACAACTGAAGCGCCACTCTGGATAGAATCGGTAATAATGTCTACATTTAAAGCTGACATATACTCTGCCCCCCTTCAAAGCCAAGCTCTTTTAGTCCGCTAGGTATTTTAGACAACGCAGTACCTTCATGCGTCGTTCCAATCGCCTCTCGGCCGCGCTGCTCGCTCCTGACTCAGCAGTAGAGGGAACGCCTTTTGGACCAACTCAACTTTTGCCTTTGATATGATTTCGCCACGGGACAAGCAGCTCCTCCAGCAAGACTCGATCAATAACACCATCATCAATGGTGCTCACAAAAGTAGTAACTAACTGAAAATCAAAGGAAATATTTTTTTCAGGTAGTTTTTTACGGCACGAATTAGTTCTTCCACCTCATCTAGATTTTTCGAGCCCATATTAATAGAGAGTGTATTTTGCTGCAGTGCTGAATAAAGCTCTAATATTCTACCCACTACTTCTGCGCTCCCTTCATCTATTGGATAAATAAAGTTTGGCGGGGGCAATGCTCCATATTCTTGAGGCGGCGACCTCATTCACAAACTGCTGCACCTTAGATCTAATGTGCTGATCCAAATCCTGAGCCACGTAGAAAGTTAACTGTTGCTTTTCATGCTCTAGCGGTTCTGAATGCATTATTCAGCTCCTTTTTTCGACGGGTATGCCGGGAGAGCAGCCTCTGGACCGCCCGGATTATATCTAAAACCTCCTGGCATGTGCGCGTCCAAATGCCGTGTATCAGGCAGAGGCACAGTAAGTGTTTGCCCCCTGAACATGGTGCGTTCATCCGCAGCTTAAAACGAACAATTTAGATCAATAGTTCTTTAATAACCTCCGGTAGCGCGATCGCCACAAATCCTCTCTCGGCATCATCAAACTCACCGGCACGTTTAAAAACAATACCTGCTGCCTTACTTACACAACGGAGCCAATCAAAGTCTTTAGATATCTCCCCAGTCCATCTCATATCGAGAGCACGCCGAAAATCAAAACTTTTCGGCAATGCAGCAATGTATGAACAGCGTTCATGCACAATCAAATCCGCAACTATTTCTATGGATGACTCGTAAAAACACATAACGCCAAAAAACTTCACGCCTCCACCAACTTCAACCATAGTCTCAATCGCGTCATTACTATCAGGTATCTCAAACCCTCTCGACCTCAACGCCCCCCATAATTTCTTATGACGTACCACTCGTGTATCTGGCTGTGTTGCCGAATTACCTAAGAACAACCAAAAATCATACTGAGAAAATCTTTCGGCTACCAACTTATAGATAAACCTTAGAACAAGACCTAGTGGCTTTTGTGCCTCTAGTGAAATCGAAAAACTTGCAGCCGACAATACCGCACCCTCCGCGATGGCTGCGCACGGGATATAGATTATTTCATTTTCCTTTAAAACATTAACCGTACTAGCGACTCTGACATCAGTAGTCATAATGGTTCCCCGATTCATCATTAAAGTGAGAGCCTCGATTTTGTGGATTTCCTACACCGAAATCATGCCCTCCCTCATCGTCGCGAATTCTTACCGTTCGAGTGCCGCCACCCGACGCAGGCACCTCAAATTCATAAATTTTTCCCGGCTGAGGATTACCTCGCTTGTCTACGTTGGGTAGCACACTGCTAGGCTGCTGACTTGTCGGGATACCTGATCGACGCTTAGCTTCGTTAAATGCACCACTTCGCGCAGCACCAATGGGACTCATATTTTCTGGAACTGTGCCTTTTACAGCGACTGTACCCACGGTCGCAGGAGTTCGACCAAGAAGTGCTATCCCACCAGCAGCCATCAGGTCGGTAAGCAGAGTAGCACGCTCTTTTACATCTGTTATTGATCTCCCCTTCTGAGCATCGAGCCAGCTCGTGTCTTTGACCCACTGATCAAGCCCGGCCGTTTCCTCCGGTGTCAGCCATCCTTCCTTCACGTTTTTGGCGTAAGCCATCTGCTTATCAGAAACGAATAGCGCGCCCCAACCATCCACGCCTTGTGACGGAACAGCAATCGCCCCGGGATTGCCTGTAAGCAAACCGGCCATATCGTACGAAACGCTGTGCTTCAAGAAGTTAAGCAAGTCTTTGGCGACAGGCTCTGTGAGCGAGACCGCGCTTCTCTGAATGTCCTCGACGCAGGATCGGCTTGTGCAAGCATTGATAGCCATTGAGCGTTCGCTCGATAGCTTCTCGTAGTCAGCAATGATTGAGCGGATGTTCTGCTCTGAGCAACCTTGCGAAGCCCGACAGCCTTGCAGCTCATCGAGCAACCGCTGGGCCGAAGGGTGGTCAAGATTGTTGTATTGCGTACTATTAGCCGTCACCGCCGCTGCTGCCGATGCGTCCCCGCCCGTTGCGGCAGCAGTCAAAGCACCGATCAGCTGCGAAGCAGTCATCAGCTTGCTGACTCCTGCCTGATAGGCTTGAGAATCTCTGTCAACGCCTTTTGGCAGAAGCCTCTCCGCCAGATAATCGACAACCATTTCATTCGCGCCAGCGGCCAAGGCACCCGTTCGGAAATCGCCGCCCATTGCCTCGGACATCAACCCGCCAAGCACGGCATGCATGCCGACTTTGGTGAGTTTTCCCTCATCGAACAGAGTGAAATCACCGATCTTGCCTGCGGCAATGGCGCCACCCGTAGCGATTCCCGTA
>NZ_LKGW01000167.1:0-3304 GCF_001467335.1 Pseudomonas sp. ICMP 10191 | reverse complement strand
ATCAGCGCGATCTGGCGCTGCAGGTCGGTCTCTGAACCCTTGAAGGTATCGCTCAGTTTCTTCGCTGCCGACGCAGCGTCCTTTGCAGCCTGCTTGGCCGCTTCCAGAGCTTTGGGATCGACACCACTGCCCGTGCCACCCTGATCACTGAAGCCAACGCCGCCAAATAGTCGCTGATACTCTGCGCCGGCTGCGCGGGCGTCAGTAATAAACTTTTTGCCTAAATCACCGGCCAGTGGCTCCTCGAGAGTTGCCTTGATCCCTGCTGCCGCCTCGGCAGCGGCCCCAAAGTTTACTTTAGCTTCATCGCGAAGCCGGACACTGTCTGCGATGAACTGTTTGGACACATCACCGATGGTGAACTTTGCCAAACCCGCCGCGACATCCGCCATCATCGAAGACGTGTAGCCAACTGCCGTCGCGTACATACCTACAAGGGTGTCCGAAACGATCTTGAATACTCTCGTAACTCCATCGCCAGCACTAACGACAAATGCAGTTGCGGTAACGAGCTTTTCGCCCATCTCCCCCACGACCTTTGTTACACCGCCACCCGCTTTGACGCTGTCGTTAAGGTCTTTTGTCAATTGCTGAACCACTGGCATGAAATCATCAGCGATCTTGTTTTTTGTCCCCTGCAAGTTCTGCATGAGCCCCATAAGCTCGCTCGAAAACTGTTTCGAGACGGCTATGGTTTGAACGCTGAGAATAGCGCCGGCGGACTCCGCAGCATCGCCAAGCTGCTTGAACTCTTTCCCACCGTTGCGCAATAAGGGAACGAGAGCACTAGCCTCGTCGGCAATGCCTTCCATATAGAAGGTCATTTCAGCCTGTGAGACATTCGCTTTCTCAAGGGTCGAAACATACAACTGAAGAGCTTCGGCGCTGTTGAGTTTTTTGAAACTTTCCGCTGTCACACCTACCTTCGGCGCGATGACCTCGAAGAAATCTTTCAGCTCGCCGCCGCCGGTGTTGAAAAAGTCGCCCAGCTTGTCGTTGGTATCCTTGAAGATGTCCGCGAGCTTGTCCTGCTCAACGCCAACAGTTTTCGCGCCTGCTGCGTATTTTTGGAACTCGGTTGTTCCAAGACCAGCCAGCGCTGCAAGGTTGGAGATTTCCTTAGCGCTGCCGGCCGTGTAGGCGACCAGCCCTGTCAGAGCGGCAGGGACAGCTGCGATGGCAACGCCCACACCCTTGGCCAGGTTTTCAAAAGACTTGGCGATTTCCGCGTTGCGTTTCTTTGCCTCTTGGCTCGCCCTGTCAAGAGGGCCAGTGAAGGAACCGATCCTGGCCACCAAATCCAACGTGAGCGTGCCCAGTGACTTGCTCATTCAACTCGCCTCCAAAGGTAAAGCCCGCTGTGCGGGCCTTTTAAGTTTTATGCCCAGCTTTCCATAGCCTGCTCGAGACTGATGGCCGGCTCGACCTCATGCTGCATGAAGTCGAAAATCTTGTACGGACCGTCCTTGTAATTCACGTTGGCGTACATCATTGCGAGCAATGCCGATCCTCGTTCCACCCGCATGCCGATGTTCAGAGAGCCACGCAGCGCCCGGTACTTCAGCCAGGACCTGAACTCGTTCAGGCTGAGGCTTTCCTTGGCTTCCGCGATCGTACGCCCGCCGATGCCGGCGAGGACGAGCTCGTGCCAGAACTCTTCGTCGTCGGAGAGGGCGCCGTCTTTCCCAGGTTGTTGACCTGGGCGATGACTGTCAGCAACGCGAAAGTCAGGCTGGGGTCGAGCGAGCCACGCGTTGGATCAGCTTCTCCGGTGATGTCTTCAACCGTGAAGACGGGCTTTCCCTCTTCGTCGCAGATACTTGCGGCAATTCGGCCCGCGTGAACCTGCACCTTGCCAGCGGCGGATAGTGCATCGTTGATCGCCGTTTGAAACCCCAGCGGCCTGACGTAGACCGTGGCGACGAATTCTTTTTCGCCCTGCTGCCATTTGATTTCTTTCTCGACCGGGCGACCGGTGAACGCACCCACGCCGCGCAAGCTTTCAAGACTTAATTTCATCACGATGCCTTATGCGTTAGCCGACTTGCGAATCCAGGCGGAGCCGCCGGAGCGCTGGATGGTGCCCGCAGTCTTCACGACTGTGTTTCCTGCGAAGTCGAATGGGAAGTCGGCGACATAGCCGTCGAACACGAACCAGGTGCGTGTCGGTGGCAGCTCGAAATCATCGCCAGCCGCATTTAAGGTGGGCTTGATATCGAAGCCGTCAGCCCAGCCAATGACCCAAGACGTATTTTCGACCGAGTCATCCTCGGAAAGCTGGTAAAGCCGGACGTGTGAGGCGTTTTTCGGATCAGCGTCTACTGAGAACGAAGCCTGTCCAGGCGTGCGCAAGCCGCGCAGGTATCGCCTTACCTTGTCACTCAGGCACGTAATTTCAACTTGGTCTGCTGGGTTGCCGCCCGGGTTGAACGCTGTAATGCATTCCACCTCAATGACCTCCAGCTTTGTCGGGTCTGCGGTTGTAGGCACCAGCGCATACATCTGGGTGCCTTGAGTCAAAATCGCCATTGTGTTCTCCAAATGTCGGGCATAAAAAAACCCGCTCATGGCGGGCTGTAAAGTTGGTTGGGACTACCGGAGCACTATCCAGTCGACATCGAAACTCGACCGGTACAACTTTGTTTCGGCGTCTTTGCTCTCGCCACCCCAGCGGACCACGTAAGCTTGCAGCTCAATGGCGTGACTGATTGCGTCAGTCACTGCCCTTGCCTGCGCGCCTGTAGCGGCATACACGTCGACCTGCAGCGTGAAGCTGTCAGCATCAGGACGGCCGGCGAGGTAGTTTTCTGGACTGCCGGTGATGAGTTGCCAGACTGCATACGGCTTCGCCACGCCTTCGGGCGCATCATCGAACGGATAAAGCCTGGTGGGGCTGACGCCCAGTAGTGCCGTTACCCCGGCGTCAGCAGCGCATACGGCGAATATGGGTGCATACGACATCACGCCCCCCCTGAAGCCTTGGCCGCTCGTTTAATCGCGCGGTCAATGGCCTTCTCGTATTCAGTGATGAATGTATTGGTTGCCTCGGTTATGTTGTCGGCCAACGCCTTTCGCGCGAATGGATCTGCACGCATTTTGGAAGTACCGAATTCGATGAGGCGCCAATGAGGCGTCGCAGCGTTCGCAGATTTGTCGCCGCCCTTCTTGAGGACAGCGCCTTGCAGAACACCAACCCGGAAACCCAGGTCCCCGCTCGACTTGAACAATTTCCCGTTCCAGCGAAGCGCGACGTTGTCCGCGATAGATCGGCCTGTTTCAGGGTCGTCTATCCGCTGCGCGCCTT
>NZ_LKGW01000166.1:0-3328 GCF_001467335.1 Pseudomonas sp. ICMP 10191 | reverse complement strand
GTCGGCTTTTTCACCGGCTCGACTTTCTTGACCGGCTTGGGCTTCTCGACCTTGGGCTTTTCCACCGGTTTGGGCGGCGGCTCGACAGCGTCCGGATCCTCGACCGGTTGTTCCGGTTCGGGGGGAGGCGGTGGAGGCGGCGGCGGAGGTGGTGGCTCGGGCGGCGGCGGTTCCGGGGCAGGCGGCGTAGGGCTGGTCAGTTCAATGGTCATTTCCGGAACTTGTGGTGCAACTTCCGGGACGTCTGGCTGGGCAGTTTGCATGTACCACCAGATCACACCATGAATAAGGACCGACGCAGCAATCAACACCATTACTTGCGGCTTGTTAAGGCCGCCCGGACGCGACGTATTGGCGCTGAAAGGAATACCCTGCCACGCCGTCGAAGTGTCATCGGGCGAGGGAGAGGGAACCGCTTTCATTATTACCGCATCATTCATTAACGCTCCCTCGGGTAGTTAAAGGGCAATAAAAATCCGTTCGAATATTTTTGTGAATATTCGACTGAGGGCGGCTTGCACACTGTTTATATGCAGCGCACCGCGGTGCCTGCGCGCGGCAGGCTTAAACAGGGAAAAGCGGTGTACATCAGGGCGCTGGCATTGCTGATCCTTGCTTCTTATCGTCATGTACGGGGACGTACAGCGATGTTCCTGAATGCTTACATTGCAACCGCTGTGCCAGAAAGCCCTCGCTGGAACCGCTGATGCAGAGCGGGTGTCGCATTCGTATAACTATTTATCGATTCCCGATTTCGTTGACTTCAAAGCGGCAGATATGAATAAGACCTTGAACAAAAAAACAGGCAAACAATGGCCCTCTGCTTGAGCAGACGCGTTCGAAAATCATGACCTGCAAGTCACTTTTTTAAATGCACCAATACTGTGTCACGAGGACCACGTTGGTGCGTTAGTTGATCAGCGCCTCATAAAAACAATACTCCGTGTGGGTACGGCGGTTGTGTGGACAGTTGTGGTTATTGAAATAAAAGCCACCCTTTTAGATGATGGCAAAATGAAATCACTTAAAATAAAGTGTCGGACACTCTTTATAGGTCGACCGTCTTTTAATTAAAAACAACCCCGTGTGTACTTAATAACGCGCACAGGCGTGCAAGGCGCTGATTCATCATCAGAACATTCAAGGCACACGCGAAATGTCTTAAGTCCAGACGTGCAGGGCGGTCGAATAACAGCGCGCAGATCGGGACAAGGTTGAAGCGGCCGTGCCGGCATCGCTTGAGGCAGGTGATGCCCAAGGTGTGAATTGCCAGCGTAACGGTGGTCTGACGCAAGACTGATAGGGCACAGCTAGATTCCTTTCCTGGCGGGCAGCGAGACTTGTGGTCTGCTCCCCTGCACTGTTTGTGGACGCTCTGACGTCCGTGAACTGCACTTTGGTGCGTGTAGGCACCCCATGAATGCAGCGTGCACCATTGGTTTATGGCACGACCGTTCCACTTGAAAGATCTGTGCCAATTTGTGTCTTTTTGTATCTGGAGGGGTACATTTTCATCTGAAAACGAGTTTTTGCGGCTGCAAGGCGCAGTCATAGACCCTGGCGGGTATCAACTCGGCAGAGTGGCGCGGGTGCGCCGGGAGAGAGCCGCCCGGGATTAGGGCGGCCATTAGGCATGGTGAATTACCAGAACGCAGCAGGTGCGCTGAGCGCCTTGCTGAACACCTCGATGGCGCGCTCGACATCTGCCTGCGTGGTATAGCGGCCAAGGCTGACGCGCACGCTGGCCAGGGCCTTGGCGGAGTCCATGCCCAGAGCGAGCAGCACATGCGAGGGGGCATTGCTGGCCGAGTTGCACGCGGACGTCGAGGACAACGCCAGGCTGTGGGATAGCTGCGAGCTGGTGAAGCCACTGCGGGTGATGCACAGGTTCAGGGTGTGCGGGATGCGTTGTTGCGGACAGCCATTGAGCTGCACATCCGGCAGGCTCAACAAGCCTTCGCGCAGGTGGCGACTCAGCTCTTCAATACGACGGTTTTCAGCGTCGGCCTGGCTGATCGCCAACGCAAAGGCTGTACCCATGCCGACGATCTGATGGGTGGCCAAGGTGCCCGAACGAAAGCCGCCTTCATGTCCGCCGCCGTGGATCTGCGCTTTCAGCAACGAATGCGCGCGTGGGCCCACGTACAGCGCGCCAATGCCCTTGGGGCCGTAGGCCTTATGCGCCGAGAACGACATCAGGTCGACGGCCAGACTCGCCAGATCGACCTTCACCTTGCCGACGCCCTGCGCAGCGTCCACATGAAACAGCGCACCGTGCTCGCGTACCAGCGCGCCAATGCTGGCGATATCGGTCAGCGTACCCAACTCATTGTTCACCAGCATCAGCGATACCAGCAGCGTGTCTTCGCGCAATGCAGCCTGTACGGCGTGAGGCTGGATCAGGCCCTGAGCGTCCGGTTTCAGCCAGGTGACGGGAAAGCCCTGGCGCTCCAGTGTGCTGACGGTGTCGAGCACGGCCTTGTGTTCCAGCACGCTGGTGATGATGTGACGGCGCTGCGCGCTGGCATCATGGGCGATGCCCTTGATCGCCAGGTTGTTGGACTCGGTTGCGCCGGAGGTCCAGACAATGGAGTCGACAGGCGCACCCACCGCATCGGCCACCTGCGCGCGTGCCTGTTCAACGGCCTGCCGCGCCACCTGCCCATAACCGTGCCCGCTGGATGCCGGATTACCGAAATGACCTTCGCGCCCCATGCAGGCAACCATAGCTTCGATGACCTGTTCATCAACAGGCGTGGTGGCGGCGTAATCCAGATAGAGCGCAGAAGTGGTCATGGGCAATTCGCTTTGTAATCGAGTCAAAATCAAGGGCTGGCATTACCAGACCGACTGCTTGAAAGATTACTGATCCGCAGGCGAAAATTTTTTGACATTTACACGGATACGAGCAGCCAAAGCGAAAAAATATTCGCTTACGCTTGGATTTTTACGATTAAAAATTCTAGGATGCTGCCTCAGGCGCAGAATCGCAGCCAGACCCCCATCGTTCCTCACGCTCCGCGTGGGAATGCAGTTCTGGACGCTCCGCGTCCAATCCGAGGATGCAAGGGGCTGCACCGTTGGGTGACGCAGAGCGTCACGAAANTGGGAATGCAGTTCTGGACGCTCCGCGTCCAATCCGAGGATGCAAGGGGCTGCACCGTTGGGTGACGCAGAGCGTCACGAAATGCATGCCAACGCGGAGCATTGGCACGATAGTCATGCTGCGTGAGGCGCAGATCGCAGCCAGACACCCATCGCTCCTCACGCTCCACATGGGAATGCAGTTCTGGACGCTCCGCGTCCAATCCGAGGATGCAAGGGGCTG
>NZ_LKGW01000165.1:0-3592 GCF_001467335.1 Pseudomonas sp. ICMP 10191 | reverse complement strand
ACCACGGCTTGAGCATCGCCGTTTCCAGCGCTTCACCGCCGAAAATCACCTGACGCAGCGAATGTGCCTGAGTGTTTTCAGCCTGGGCAGCAATCAGTTGACGGAACGCACTTGGCGTCTGGTTGAGCACCGTCACCCCGGCACTGCACAGCAGCGTGTAGAAGTCTTCCGGCGAGCGGCTGACCAGTTGCGTCAAGGCGCCCCAGATTTCCCAGACCGAGAAGTCGAAGGCGAACGAATGGAACAGCGCCCAGACATCCTGTTCATTGAAACCGAACCAGTCTTCGGTGGCCGAGAACAGTCGTGCAACGTTGCGATGCTCGACCATCACGCCCTTGGGCAGACCGGTGGAGCCCGAGGTATAGATGACGTAGGCAAGGTCAGCGGGCTTGACCGGTACTTGCGGATTGCAGACGGATTCGTCCTGCAGGTCGGCATCGTCGAGATAGATCAGCGGCACTTCGCAGACAGGCAACGTCTGCTGCACCGACTGCTGGCTCAACAACGCGACCGGCGCACTGTCACCGAGGGTATAGACCAGGCGCTCCAGCGGATAAGCCGGATCCAGTGGCACGTAACCGGCGCCGGATTTGAGAATACCCAGCAAGCCAATGATCATCGCCGGGCCGCGTTCGACGCAGATCGCTACCCGATCATCCGGGCGAACGCCGAGGGCCAGCAGGCGATGTGCAACCTGGTTGGCACGGGCGTTGAGTTCGCCGTAGCTCAGGGTCTGCTCTTCGAACACCAGCGCCACGGCATTCGGCCGCTCTGCTGCGCGCGCTTCAAATTGCAGATGAATCGGTGTCTCGCTCGTATAGGTATTGCCAGGCTCGTTCCACTGTTCGAGCAACTGCTGCCGCTCGCTGTCCGGCAGGATCGAAATAGCGTGCAACGGTGTCTGCGGCGCCTGCTCAAGCGCGTTGACCAGATTGCTCAATGTTTGCAGCATGTAGGCGCAAATCCGGGCGCCGTCGATCAGCGGTATGGTCTGTACGGTCAACAGGAAGTCTTCGCCGCGGTCATCGACGTTGAGGGTCAGTGGATAGTTGGTGCGTTCTTCATCGCCCAGTGCTATTGCCTGCATGCCATTCCAGGCCGTCAGCGTTTCATCGGTCACGGCAACGCTGGTGTGACGATAGTTGAGCAGCGCGCTGAACAACGGCGCCGGTGCGACCACGCCACTGCAACGTTGGGCCAGCGCCAGAGACGCGTGTTCATGCCCGAGTAATGCGGTCAAGCGCCGGTGCGTGGCCTTGACCCCGTCACGCACGCCCTGTTCGCCCAGGCCCACACGTAGCGGCAAGGTGTTGATAAATACGCCCAGCGCTCGCTCCGAGCCTTCGCCACCTTGCATCCGGCCCAGCAGCACGGTGCCGAACACTACGTCGTCACGCCCCGAGGCCTTACTCAACAGCTGCGCCCAGGCCAGGTGGACCAGGCTGGCGGCACTGACTCCCAGTTGACGGGCCTGGGCCCGCAAACGACGGCTGAGCTCCAGATCCACCGGCAGAAAGTCTTCTTCGATGTCATGACCGTCACCTTGCACCTCCTGCAAACCAAACGGCAGCGTCGCCTCGTCAACATCGCTCAACATGTCGCGGAAGAACACCTCATGTTCCTCCTGACTCATGCCCAGGCGGACCTGAGCAATATAATTGCGATAGGGTGCCGCCAGGCCCAGTTGAGCCCCCTGCCCCAGCAGGTAGGCCTGCATCTCATGGCGCACTACTTCCAGCGTTGTATGGTCCATGACCAGGTGATGGAACTGTAACCAGCCCAGCCAGCGCTGGTTTGACTCATCCCAGGCATGTACAAGACGCATCATCGGCGCCCGACGAATGTCCAGACGGTGGCGGCGGGAGTCGAAACGCTGGTGCAACTGTGTCGCGACATCGCCGCCTTGCGGATCTGGGTCGAAGCTTTCGCGCATCAGCAACGCCTGACGCCAGACCACTTGCATCGGTTCGTCCAGTCCCTCCCAGACCAGTGCAGTGCGCAGAATGTCATGGCGCTGGATCACGAACTGCAAGGCGCGGGCAAAGTCGTCGACATGCTCCTGGCTGTCGAAGGCGAACAGCGATTGCAGCAAATACGGATCTCCGCGCTCAGCGCTGAGGTGGTGATAGAGGATGCCTTCCTGCAACGGCGCCAATGGGTAGATGTCCTGCACATTTGTCACGCCGCCCGGCACGCTGTCGACTACCTTATCGATCTGTGCCTGGGTCAGGTCGGCCAGTGGCAGCAATTCAGGCGTAATGCGTTGGCAATCCTCGGTAATCAGATTGGCTGGCACCACGATGTCCGTGTTACCGCCGACTGCGGCCGCCAAGGCGGATAACGTCGGCTGGCCGAACAGCACGCGCACGTCAGCGCTCAAACCCAACTGGCGCATACGGCCGATAAGGCTCACCGCCAGCAGCGAATGACCGCCCAGCTCGAAGAAGTTGTCGTGACGGCCGACCTGGGCAACGCCCAGCAGGTCTTGCCAGATGGCTGCGATCTGCGCTTCGGTTTCACCTAGTGGGGCTTCATAACCACGGCTGATCAGTGCATCGGCTTCAGGTGCTGGCAAGGCCTTGCGGTCCAGCTTGCCGTTCGGGGTGAGTGGCAGTGCATCGAGACGTACGTAGGCTGCCGGGATCATGTAGGCCGGCAATTGCTCCTGCAGCCAGCCGCGCAGGCTGTCGATGTCTGGCTCAGTGTGAGCTGCCTGGACGGTGTAATAAGCCACCAGGCGTTTGTCGCCCGGAATGTCCTCACGGGCGGTGACTACCGCTTCATGGACCGCCGGGTGTTTGGCCAGGCGTGCATCGATCTCGCCCAATTCGATACGGAAACCACGGATCTTCACCTGATCGTCGTTACGGCCCAGGTATTCGATATTGCCGTCTGGCAGGTAGCGACCCAGGTCGCCGGTACGGTACATGCGTGCCGCTGGGTTTTGGCTGAACGGGTCATTGAGGAAGCGTTCGGCGGTCAGATCATCGCGGTTCAGGTAGCCACGGGCCACACCGGCACCGCCGATGTAGATTTCACCGGCAACACCCAGTGGCACAGGCTGCTGTTGCTCGTCCAGCAGGTAAAACTGTGTATTGCCGACTGGCTTGCCGATGTGCGCTGCGAAGCCGTCTGCACGGTCCATCGCCACCCAGCTTGAGTAGGTAGTAGTTTCCGAAGGGCCGTAGAGGTTGCACAAACGCTGCACGCCGGTTTTTTCGAACAGGTTTTCTACCAGAGCGCGTTTTAGCGCTTCACCGGCGACGTTTACCGTATGGACCGATTTCGGCAAGCCATCGACTTCCAGCAAGGCCTTGAGCGCCGACGGTACGGTGTTGATCAGGCCGATATCGTGCTCGCCGTGTTGCAGTTCCAGCACGTTTTTGACCACTTCGATGCTGCCGCCCGACGTCAACGGCGCAAAGCACTCGTAGACCGCGAGGTCGAAGTTCAGCGAAGTGGAAAACAGTGTTTTTTCCAGAGCAGACGCATCAAAAGCCGTGTGCGCCCAGGTCAGGAAGTTAACGGTGTTGCGGTGCTCGATCATCACGCCTTTCGGCAGGCCGGTCGAGCCCGAGGTGTAGATCAGGTA
>NZ_LKGW01000164.1:0-3785 GCF_001467335.1 Pseudomonas sp. ICMP 10191 | reverse complement strand
AGCAGGTAGATGCGGGTGTTGGCCATCGGCTTGCCGATGGTCGCGTTGCCGCTGCCTTCGCTGCCGACCGCAGCGTCGTGACTGACGTAGGCCGCGGTGCAGGACACCGTCGCTTCGGTCGGCCCGTAAGTGTTGATCAGGCGAGTGTGTGCCGGGCGCACCTCATCCCAGAGTTTGAGTTTCTGTGCCGACAATGCGTCACCTGTGACGTTGATCAGGCGCACCCCGGCCAGGCGTTGTTCAGCAGCCTGCGGCTGGTTGTGCCATTCGGCGACCAGGGTGTGCCAGTGAGCGGCGGTCAAGTGCAGGACGGTCGGGTAAATGCCGTGATTTTCAGTGCCCTCACTGCCGAATATCTCGCGGCTTGGCGCCAGAGTGGCACCGGCCAGGAGTGCCGGGAAGATCTCCTCCACCGACAGGTCGAAGTTAAGGGTGTTTTGTTGCAGCACCGTGTCGCTCTGGGACAGGCCAAACAGCCGCGCCGCATCGACGCTGTAGTTGACCAGGCCACGGTGTTCGATCATCACGCCCTTCGGATTGCCCGTGGAACCCGAGGTGTAGATCACATACGCCAGGTTGCGCACGCCGAGGGTCGGTACGACCGGGTTGTCATCGCACTCGGCGAAGCCCTGGCAATGCTCGTCGTCGAGCAATACCGATGGCATCGACAGTACGGGCAAACGCTCCTGCAAGCCGCGCTGGGTGAGCAACGCCGCCGGCTGGCTGTCGTTGATCATGTAGGCCAGGCGCTCGGCCGGGTAAGCCGGGTCCAGCGGTACGTAGGCGGCACCGGCTTTGAGTACACCGAGCAGCCCGACGATCATTTTCACTCCGCGTTCGACGCAGATCGCCACTCGATCATCCGGACCGATGCCCAGGCTGATCAGGTGGTGAGCGAGACGATTGGCCTGGCGGTTCAGTTCGGCATAGCTCAAGCGCTGCGCCTGGAAGGCCACGGCGATGGCGTCGGGCTGTGCCTGGACCTTTTCCTCGAACAGCTGATGAATCGTGCGATCTTGCGGGTAAGGCACGTCGGTAGCGTTAAGGTCGACCAGCAGATGCTTGCGCTCCGCGGTATCGAGCAGTGGTACGTGTTCCAGCACCTGGCGGTCATCGGCGACCATGGCGTGCAGCAAACGCTGCAGGTAGCCCAGATAGCGGGCGATGGTGCCTTCATCGAACAACGCAGTGGCGTATTCCAGCGAACCGAACAACTGACCCTGGGCTTCGCCGATGTCCAGCGAGAGATCGAACTTGGACAGCGTATGGCCCGCGCTCAGGCTCTCCAGTTGCAGATCGCCAAGGGCGAAATCCCCACCGCCCATGTCCTGCCAGCTGAGCATGGCCTGGAACACCGGGCTGTGCGAGAGGCTGCGCACCGGCTTGATCACTTCCACCACCTGCTCGAACGGCAGGTCCTGATGGTCCTGGGCGCCTAACGTGTTGGTCTTGACCTGCGCCAGCAGAGTTTCTGCCGTGGGCTTGTCGCTGAGGTCGACGCGGATCGCCAGGGTATTGACGAACAGGCCCACCAATCCTTCGGCTTCGCTGCGTGTGCGGTTGGCCACTGGCGTGCCGATGACCACGTCGTCCTGGCCGGACAGCCGCCCCAGCAGTGCAGCCCAGGCGGCCATGAGGGTCATGAACAGGGTGCTGCCGTGACGTTGGCTCAATGCCTTGAGGCCGCGAGTCAGGTCTTCGTCGAGCACGATGGGCAGCACCGCGCCGGTATAGTCCTGCTGTGCCGGACGCACCCGGTCGGTGGGCAACATCAGCAGCGCCGGAGCGTCTGCCAGGGTTTGCTGCCAGTAGTCGCTTTGTTGCTGCAGCAGATCGCCGCTCAGCCAGCGACGCTGCCACACCGCGTAGTCCAGGTATTGCAGCGCCAGTGGCGCCAGCGGGTCGTCCTGGCCCTGACTGAATGCCGCGTAGAGCGCCGCCAATTCACGGGTCAGCACGCCAATTGACCAGCCATCGGAAACGATGTGGTGCATGGTCAGCAACAGGACGTGATGGTCCTCGGCCATACGGATCAGGCGGCCTCGGATCAATGGGCCCTGTTCCAGATCGAAGCTTTGCAGCGACTCCTCACTGGCCAGTGCCTGAAGCTTCTCTTTGGCATCCACCAGCCCTTGCAGATCGTGCAGTTGCAGGTTGAAGCCCGCATCCGCCGGGCTGATCCGTTGCAATGGTTGTTCGTCATCGCCCTGAATGAAGGTGGTGCGCAGACCCTCGTGACGCGCCACGATACGCTCCAGCGCTCTTTGCATTGCCGCGCGATCCAGCTCGCCCCGCAGGCTCAAGCCGACAGGCATGTGGTAGGCCGCACTGGCACCTTCCATCTGGGCGAGGAACCACAGGCGTTGCTGGCCGAACGACAATGGCCAGGCCTGATCGCGTGCCACCGGTACGATATCCGGCAGGATGCTGCGTCCGGCCTGGGCGATGGCCAGTGCCAGTGTGCTCAGTTCGGGGTGGGCAAACAGCGCGGCCAGGCTCAGTTCGACGCCCAGTTGTTGACGAATCTGCGAAATCAGGCGCATCGCCAGCAAGGAGTGACCGCCCAGCTCGAAGAACTGGTCGTGACGGCTGACGCGTTCAACCTGGAGCAGGTCGCTCCAGATTTGCGCCAGCAGGGTTTCGGTTTCGCCTTGGGGGGCTTCGTAACCACGGCGGATCAGTGCATCGGCTTCCGGTGCTGGCAGTGCCTTGCGGTCCAGCTTGCCGTTCGGCGTCAGCGGCAGTGCGTCGAGCAGCACATAGGCTACCGGGATCATGTAGGCCGGCAGTTGCTCCTGCAGCCAACCGCGCAGGCTGTCGATGTCTGTCGAAGCCTGCTCTGCGCTCAGGGTGTAATAAGCCACCAGACGCTTGTCGCCGGGAATGTCTTCGCGGGCAGTCACTACGGCTTCGTGGATCGCCGGGTGGCTGGCCAGTCGTGCATCGATCTCGCCCAGTTCGATACGGAAGCCACGGATCTTCACCTGATCGTCGTTACGACCCAGGTATTCGATATTGCCGTCTGGCAGGTAGCGCCCCAGGTCTCCGGTGCGGTACATGCGAGCCGCTGGCTGTTCGCTGAACGGGTCCTTGAGGAAGCGTTCGGCGGTCAGGTCGTCACGGTTCAGATAACCCCGTGCCACACCGGCACCGCCAATGTAGATTTCACCGCTAACACCCAGTGGCACAGGCTGCTGTTTCTCGTCCAGCAGGTAAAACTGTGTATTGCCCACTGGTTTGCCGATGTGCGCTGCGAAGCCGTCTTCGCGGTTCATCGCCACCCAGCTTGAGTACGTGGTGGTTTCCGATGGGCCGTAGAGGTTGCACAGGCGCTGCACGCCGGTTTTTTCGAACAGATTTTCCACGAGGCTGCGTTTCAGCGCTTCACCGGCCACGTTCACCGTATGGACCGATTCCGGCAACCCATCAACGTCCAGCAGTGCTTTAAGCGCTGACGGCACGGTGTTGATCAGGCCGATATCGCGATCGCCGTGTTGCAGTTCAAGCACATTCTTGACGATTTCGATGCTGCCACCCGAGGTCAGCGGTGCAAAGCACTCGTAGACCGCCAAGTCGAAGTTCAGCGAAGTGGAGAACAGGGTTTTTTCCAGAGCAGACGCATCGAAAGCCGTGTGCGCCCAAGTCAGGAAATTCACGGTGTTGCGGTGTTCGATCATCACGCCTTTCGGCAGACCTGTGGAGCCCGAGGTGTAGATCAGGTACGCCAGATGCGACGAGGTCAGCCCTGGCACCTGCGGATTCTGGACGGATTGGTCCTGCCAATC
>NZ_LKGW01000163.1:0-3874 GCF_001467335.1 Pseudomonas sp. ICMP 10191 | reverse complement strand
CCGGGCCTTCAGCCAGGGGCTGGCCGACCCTCTGCCGGCACTGGCCTTCCAGTATGTCGACTACGCGGCGTGGCAGCGGCAGTGGTTGCAGGGCGAAACCCTGCAAACGCAGGTCGAGTTCTGGCGGCAGCACCTGAGCGGCGCACCGGCCTTGCTGGAGCTGCCAACCGACCACCGCCGCCCACCGTTGCGCAGTTATGCCGGCGGACGGGTGAGCCTGGCCCTGAGCCCGGCATTGACGTATGACCTTGCTGGCGGGCTGGTCGAGTCTGTTGAGCCGCTTCAGCGGGCAGGACGATGTGGTGATCGGCACGCCGGTGGCAAATCGTCCGCGCAGCGAACTGGAGTCGCTGATTGGCTTCTTCGTCAACACACTGGCGCTGCGCATCCGGCCGGAAGGGCGCCTGAGCGTGGCGGCGTTGCTGGAGCAGGTCAAGGCGGTCATGCTGGCGGTGCATGCGCATCAGGACCTGCCGTTCGAGCAGGTGGTGGAGGCGCTGCAGCCCCCGCGCAGCCTGGGTCATAGCCCGATCTTCCAGGTCATGCTGGCGCTGAACAATACCCCGGGCGGCGGCGAATTCAGCCTGCCGGAGCTGAGTCTGGAGCCGCTGCAAGCGCCGCACACGACGGCCCAGTTCGACCTGTCGCTTGCGCTGGTCGAGGCGGATGGCGGGTTGATCGGCTCTCTGGAATACGCGAGCGATCTGTTCGAGCGTGCAACGATCGAGCGGATGGCGGGGCACTTGCAGGTGCTTCTGGAAGGCATGGTGGCGGATGACCAGCAAGCGGTCGCAGAACTGCCGCTGCTGTCGTGCGAGCAACGTCGGCAGGTGTTGGAGTCGTTCAACGATACGGCAGCGGCCTACCCGGCGGACAAGTTGATTCATCAACTGTTCGAGGAGCAGGCGGCGCAACAACCCGATGCCCTGGCGGTGGTCGATGACGCCGGAAGCCTGACCTATGGCGAACTCAACGCCCGGGCGAATCGACTGGCACATTACCTGATCGGCCTGGGTATCCAGCCGGATGATCGGGTTGCGATCTGTGCGCAACGCAGCCTGGAAATGGTGGTGGGCTTGCTGGGGATTTTTAAGGCGGGTGGTGCGTATGTGCCGCTGGATCCTGCGTATCCGGAGCAGCGATTGCGCTACATGCTGGAAGACAGCGCGCCGGTGGCGGTGCTGGTGCAGGCCGAGACCCGGGCGTTGCTGGGCGAGTTGGCGGTGCCGACGCTCGATCTGCAAGATGCCGACTGGGAGGTTGAAGCTGAACACAATCCTGTAGTGCCGGCCATCACGCCGCAGCACCTGGCCTATGTGATCTATACCTCGGGTTCCTCCGGTAAACCCAAAGGCGTGGGCGGTCCACATCAGGCCATGGTTAACCGTCTTTACTGGATGCATAACACTTTCGGTGGTCAGCGACTCGAAAAGCATGCACAAAAAACGTCGATCAGTTTTCTCGATTCGGTGACTGAAACGCTGATGCCCTTACTGTTTGGCGCGCAACTGCATATCGTGTCGCCGCTGGCCTCCAGGGATCCGCTACAGCTGTGGCAGGCGGTTACAGAGCATCAGTTGACCCGTCTGGTTCTTGTCCCTTCACTGCTGGAAGAACTGTCGAGGATAGAGAACCGACAAATTTCGCCAGAAAAGCGGCTGATCGTTTGCAGTGGCGAGGTGTTTTCGTCCTCCCTGCTTGCTCGCACTCGTGCTTGGTTACCTTCGGCCACGATACTGAATTTCTACGGTTCGTCGGAAGCGGCGGGTGACTCTACTTTTTACCTGTGCGACAGCGCTGTTCAAGCGGGTCATTCACTGCCGATAGGTCGTCCGATCGCGAATACACGGATTTACCTGTTGGATGCACATGGCCAGCCGGTACCGATTGGGGTCATTGGCGAGATCCATATCGGCGGCGCGGGGGTTGCCCGTGGCTATCTGAATCTGCCGGAACTGACGGCGGAGCGTTTCCTGGACGACCCGTTCAGTGCCGAGCCGGCGGCGCGGATGTACAGGAGCGGCGATCTGGGGCGCTGGTTGGCGGACGGCAATATCGAGTACCTGGGGCGTAACGACGATCAGGTCAAGCTTCGGGGCTTCCGGATCGAGCTGGGCGAGATCGAGTCGCAGCTGGCGGCTTGCCCTGGGGTCAGGGAAGCGGTGGTGCTGGTGCGCGAGCACCGTCCAGGCGACAAACGCCTGGTGGCGTACCTGACGGCGCAGGAAGGTGCCGTATTGTCGGCGGCGCAGTTGCGCGAGCAACTGTCGCAAGGGCTGGCGGAGTACATGATTCCGAGTGCCTTCGTAACGCTGGCGCGTTTCCCGCTGCGCCGGAGGACGACGCTTATGCCAGTCGTGATTACGAGGCGCCGGCAGGTGACGTCGAGCATGCGCTGGCAGATATCTGGCAGGTATTGCTGGGGCTGGAGCGTGTCGGTCGCCATGACCACTTCTTCGAACTGGGCGGGCATTCGTTACTGGCGGTACAACTGGTGTCGCGTCTGCGTCATGAACGCCCGGCTCTCGGCGCAGACGCCGTTGACGCTGGTGGATCGCAATCTGCCATTGCCGCTGTCGTGGGCGCAGCAGCGCTTGTGGTTCCTCGATCAACTGGATCGGGCGGCCGGAGCCGCCTATCACATCCCGGCGGGACTGCGCTTGCGCGGCCGATTGAACAGAGACGCCTTGCAGGCCACGCTTGACCGGATCGTGGCGCGCCACGAAACCCTGCGCACCCATTTTGCCTTGCACGAGGGCCAGGCGATCCAGGTGATCGCGCCGGCGACTCAAGGGTTCGCCCTGGTCACTCATGACCTGCGCCCGCTGGACTGCGCGGCGCAACATGAGACGCAACACGAGGCCGTAGAGCAGCTCGCTCGCGAGGAGGCGCTGGCGCCATTCGACTTGTCGAGGGGGCCGCTGATTCGCGGGCGGCTTGTGCAACTGTCGGAGACGGAGCACATCCTGCTGGTGACGCAGCACCATATCGTTTCGGACGGTTGGTCGACGGGCGTTCTGCTGCACGAAATCGGTACGTTGTACCGCGCCTTCAGCCAGGGGCTGGCCGACCCTCTGCCGGCACTGGCCTTCCAGTATGTCGACTACGCCGCGTGGCAGCGGCAGTGGTTGCAGGGCGAAACGCTGCACACGCAGGTCGAGTTCTGGCGGCAGCACCTGAGTGGTGCACCGGCCTTGCTGGAGCTGCCAACCGACCACCGCCGCCCACCGTTGCGCAGTTATGCCGGCGGACGGGTGAGCCTGGCCCTGAGCCCGGCATTGACGTATGACCTTGCTGGCGGGCTGGTCGAGTCTGTTGAGCCGCTTCAGCGGGCAGGACGATGTGGTGATCGGCACGCCGGTGGCGAATCGTCCGCGCAGCGAACTGGAGTCGCTGATCGGCTTCTTCGTCAACACACTGGCGCTGCGGATCAGGCCGCAAGGGCGCCTGAGCGTGGCGGCGTTGCTGGAGCAGGTCAAGGCGGTCATGCTGGCGGCGCATGCGCATCAGGACCTGCCGTTCGAGCAGGTGGTGGAGGCGTTGCAACCACCGCGCAGCCTGGGCCATAGCCCAATCTTCCAGGTCATGCTGGCGCTGAACAACACCCCGGGCGGCGGCGAACTCAGTCTGCCGGAGCTGAGTCTGGAGCCGCTGCAAGCGCCGCACACGACGGCCCAGTTCGACCTGTCGCTTGCGCTGGTCGAGGCGGATGGCGGGTTGGTCGGCTCTCTGGAATACGCGAGTGATCTGTTCGAGCGTGCGACGATCGAGCGGATGGCGGGGCACCTGCAGGTACTTCTGGAAGCCATGGTGGCGGATGACCAGCAAGCGGTCGCAGAACTGCCGCTGCTGTCGTGCGAGCAACGTCGGCAGG
>NZ_LKGW01000162.1:0-3949 GCF_001467335.1 Pseudomonas sp. ICMP 10191 | reverse complement strand
GAGAACACCAAGACCCGCTGTGAGCATCGCTTACCGCTGACCCATCAGGCCTGCGCGCTGCTGGAGCGCTATCGGGACTGGCAATCGTCGAAGGGCTACAAGGGTGCCTACATGTTCCCGGCCCGCAATCGTGGACCGATCAGCGACAGCCAGGCATGTGCCGTATTCGCTCGCCTGGGCAAGGGTGAGTGGACGAGCCACGATCTGCGCAAAGTGGCCCGGACCGGCTGGACTGATCTGGGCGTCGACTTCCTGATCGGCGAGATGCTGGTGAACCACACGCTGACCCGCAATGTGCAGACCTATATCCNGAAACGAAAATTCGCAGAATGCCGTCGAGGCCAATACCGGCGCGGCTTCCGGCGCGATCACGAATCCATAAAAGGCGAGGTTTAAAAATGGCCGAATTAATCGCGAACGTGTTGTTTACAGGCCAGGTTGCCACGCTGATTGAGGGTGAGATCGCCGACGACGGGAGCCCGATCTATGAATGCAGCGGCCGCCGTTATTCGGCCCCCTTGCGGATTGGCATTATGGATAAGCACGGCAAACCGGTTCACGGCGAAAACCTTTGGGTGGCATTGAGGGCTATAGCGCCGGAGGCTGATAAGTGAGGAAGAGTCACGGCCCAGCGTTCCGCGCCGCTCAACTTGACCTAGCCCAGTGCCCGGCCTGCCGGGGCCGCGCAGTGATCAAGGGTGTTTTCCATGAAATGGCGTGCGTGCAGTGCAACGCCTCGGGCTGGGTCGCCGCCGAGACCGGTGATGCGCTGCCGCTGGAAGTGCTGGTGACGCAGTTGAGCATGCGCCTGCAGGCCGCTGATCAGCAGATCGAACAATTGAAGCGCCCGGCCCAGATGACTGGGCCTGCTGCGATTTATAACCAGAACAACCGCCGCGGTGCCGGCGGATCGAATTACACAGGGGATTGACCATGATGACTCGCAACACGCTGCACCGCCCGCTGGGTGAAACTGAAAACATGCTCGAGCAGTGGGGATACTGGCGGATGGATGGAATGGGTGTGCCCAGCTATGCCTCGCCCACGCTCGCCCTGATGCGGGATGCCATGCCAATGCCCGGCAAATCGTATGTGATCACCGACGAACTGGCAGGCCTTGTGGACGCAGCCGTTGCTGGTCTGTGCGCTCGTCATCAGCAGATGGGCGATATGGTCTGGTTCTATTACGGCGCGAAGTGGCCAGCGATCCGGGTTGGTCGCCACTTCGGAATGAGCGAGGGCAAGGCGCGCGAGTTGATCAAGGCTGGTGCTGCCTGGGTGGACTGCTATTTGGAGGGCGTCCGAGCAGCGGCGTAAAAAAGAGTTGTCCATATGGAATAGCTCTGTTTTCATGGCACGGTGTTCAGCTGTTCCAGCGCGGCACCCCTGATGATTAAGCCCAGCCAAGTGCTGGGTTTTTTGCTTTATGCAGATGAATGCGCAGGCTGATGCGCGGGGAAGCTACACGGGTTTGCCGGTGAAATTCCGGTGCTCCTGCAGGGTTTGCGACCAGCGTTGCCGGTTCGAGTCCGGACGGAACCTTGTATGCCGGGATCAGCTCCGGCCATCTGCACCCATTCAAAGGCTCGCCATACCGGCGGGCCTTTTTCGTTTATAGATCCCGAAAGGGTTGAGACCGGACGCGCACCATGCCCGAAAAGAACCCCGACTTATGGGCGCAGGTCTGGATGGCCCTATCGAATCCACTCTGGCAGGGCGCGATCATGGCCATCATCGTCTCACTACTGCGAATCCTCTACGACGCAAAAGAGACCAGCAAACGCCGGATCTGCTTTGAAGCATTGATCTGTGGTGCGCTGAGCCTGGTTGCGTCCAGCCTGATCGAGTGGATGGCATGGCCGCCCAGTCTGTCAGTGGCTGCCGGTGGAACCATCGGCTTTCTTGGCGTTACCGCCATACGCGAGCTGGTAACACGGTTCATTGGCCGCAAGGTGGACATCACATGAAGGCTATCGCAGCTGCAATCATCATTGGCCTTGTTGGTCTGCTGCTCGTTGGTATCCAGCAGTACCGCGTTGTCGCCCTCAGTGGTGCCATGCAGTTGGAGACCAAGAGTAAGAACGAAGCCATCGCAGCCAGTAAAGAAAGCGAGGCCACCATAACCACGCTGCGGGCCGAGGCTCAACGCAACGCTGCCTATCTGAAAGACCTGAGCCAGCGCATCAAGGCCAGCGAAGACAAAGCCAAACAGGCGAGGAAAGAATTTGAAGACCTCAAGCGGAACAACAAGCCCGTTCGTGATTGGGCTTCTCAGCCTCTGCCTGACGGCCTGCGTGGGAAGCCCGCAACCGGTTCTGGTAAAGACAACAGCGGTAAGGCTAGAACCCCCTGAGCTGATTCCCTGTGAACGTATCAATGCTGACGAGGCCGATCTGAGGCTGAATGGCGATGTGTGGGAGCTGAAAGACCAGGCCATCAAACTGTTGGATACGTGCGCTGATCAGGTCGACGCACAGATCCAGCGCAGCCAGAGCAAATAGTAAGGGCCAAGATTTAGGTTGCGTTCGGCCGCGGTATGCTTCTGGCTGGAAATGCCCAAAGTCAGCTCTTACTTTGGTTAATATGCTGTTTATGTAGCTATGATGCTAAGTTATTGTTGGTTGATGTTCTTGGAGTTCATTTAAAGAGCGGTGAATGGTATTGGCTGCCTCTGAAGTTTTCTTTATGTTTGAGTCAAACCATTGCTTGCTAAGAGTTTCGTTGTATGTGACTCGGACCTCACCATTCTGTTCTTTAGAGAACTTTAAAAGCCGAAGGTTATCATCATCAATCTCTCCTAGGATTCGGCCATGAGCAAGTGCGTCACGTAACTCCACTAAGCTGTCAATATCTACAGTTGCTTTGTTGTTGAGGTTGTTATACTTTTTTAAAGTTGTTGTGAGTGTGTCGTAGTTATTAAACGGATCGGCCCTATGCGTTGAGCCAACAGGAGAGTTGATTTTGAATGGGGGGATTGATTTGTTTTCTGCTTTGTAACTTTTTTCATGGATGTACATCCGAGCTAAAAGCTCTACCGTTTGTAGGTTGGATAATAACTTTCCGAGTGCAGCTGAATGTTCTTCTAAGGTCATATTTTTACCCTCAATTTCTTGGTGTTAATCATTTTTTGATCAGTAATGTGGGAGATTTCAGTATTGCAGAAGTTAGCCAAAAAGCTCACCCAACATTTTTTTTTCAGTTCGATTATTGAGCCTGTCCAGTGAGTTGCAGCGGATGCGCCGCTCGGCGCGAGTGGATCAAGAAGTGGAGCAAGGTGGCATATGAACGAGCACAGCAACTCCTTGCTAGGCCAGATCCTGGCCGAGCAGGTAAAGCAGACCCAGCTGCTACAGCGGATGGCAGAGCAACAGATGCTGCTGATCGACGCACTTAGTGAAGACGAGCCGGAAGACCCCGATAGCCAGCCACGCACCTACTTGGACGGCACACCATGCCGTTGAGGCCGCAGAAGCCGTGCAATGCCCAAGGCTGCAACACACTGACCCGTAACCCTCGGTACTGTGACGCCCATAAGGATGTAGGCAAGCAGTTCGAAGTAAAGCAGCGGGAGAAGCAACGCGAGACCAGCAGCCAGCGCGGCTATAGCTACAAGTGGCAACAGGCGCGCAAGGGCTTCTTGGCTAAGCATCCGCTCTGCGTAGAGTGCGAGCGCATTGGACGTGTCACAGCGTCGACAGACGTTGATCACATCATTCCTCACAAGGGTGACATGGACCTGTTCTGGGATCGATCCAACTGGCAGGCTAACACCCAGGCAGCCCGGCCTCGCTGACCGAAACGAGAACGATTTCCGTCGAATTGCACGAAAATGCACCGATATGGTGCGCGCACCAGTCTGGTGCGGTGGGGGAGGGTCAAAAGTCTGGACCCTTTCGCTTCTAGACCGCGCCCTCAGTCGTTTTTTTACACCCGCGAAATTAAAAATTCT
>NZ_LKGW01000161.1:0-4020 GCF_001467335.1 Pseudomonas sp. ICMP 10191 | reverse complement strand
GGCCGTATTGGGTTTTAAAATCGAAGGGGTGTTTCTTCTGGTGAGCGGACATAGTTCATCCTCGCCGGGGTGGCGTGAGTCGTTGAAGTGGGTGGGCTATTGCTTAAAGGGCCAGTTCGGCCTGCGCTTCGCGTTGCCAGATAGGCGAACTGTTGTGCGCTTCAATCCGGTCGCCGATCACGCAGGCGCGCTGCCCGGC
This sequence comes from Pseudomonas sp. ICMP 10191, assembly GCF_001467335.1. Classification (NCBI taxonomy): domain Bacteria; kingdom Pseudomonadati; phylum Pseudomonadota; class Gammaproteobacteria; order Pseudomonadales; family Pseudomonadaceae; genus Pseudomonas; species Pseudomonas sp. ICMP 10191. The sequence goes on along the minus strand of NZ_LKGW01000161.1, from coordinate 3,821 downwards.
AGTAGGTGGTGCGTACATACCAAATCGGCTGATGCTGCCGCCGTTGACTGCAGCGTTTGTCGAGTCTGCGGAAGCGAACGGAAGGTGCTGGAAGATGGCGGGGTCCAGCATCCTCAAGCCGTGGAGTCGACACATGGGGCGGCCTTGCTCGTCGCAGATGGCGTTCATCGCGGCAGTCATTCGCCTCCACCATGCTGCTGTGCCTGGTGACCGCCATTGGCCGGAGCTGCCAAAGGCCACCGTCGACCATTCGCTCGCGAGCCGCTGCAGACGCTCAATCGACTCATGCAGATGCCAAACCGGAACACCGCGCAAACCGCTGGGCCAAGCCGCGAGTAGCGCGTCGTTTGCCTTCTCATCGCCGTCGATGACGTCGGGGATCAATGCCCAGTCGAAGCCTGGGTGCCGGTGCCAGTCCTCAACCCAGCGAGTGTAACCGTCTACGTCAAGCGTGCCGCCCTTGTTCCAGATCGAGAATGCGCCATTGTCGAACACGAACGACTGACAAACTTCGGCGATGATGCCTATGTCATCCTGGCGAGGGAAGGGCACTAGTGCGTGCCGGCTGGCAAGGAACCTGGCGCCGTCCTGGCGGGTGCCGCCGACTGGAGTGCCGTGGTAGTGGATCATCCGCTCAGCCTCACTGTTTTAATTTCGACGCCTTGGTGCGTGGCGATCATCGTCTGGTCACCGCGGAAGCGCTCCGACAAATCGTCAGCAATTCGTTCGTGATATCCAGACTTTATGAGCGCCGTCGCTGTCTTGATGTGCTCGACCATCACCACACCATGCGTGCGTATCTCCAGCTTGTAGATGATCGTGTCGCCGTCAGATGGGCAGACGGCCGTGAACGTGTGCCGGTAAATGTTCATGGTTCATCCTCGCCGGGGTGGCGTGAGTAGCTGATTTATAATTTGTGGGAAGGAATGGGGATTTCGACGTACTCACTCTCATACGAAAAACCACTTGGTCTGAGTTTGTGTAGTCATGATTAATTTAAATTGAACATTCGAATTCAGGCATTTCTGAAAATATGAAACATGCGCTTACAATAGCGTTAAGGGTCTATACCCTACGTCTGCGGCATTAATTGACTGTGGGCGACGAACGGTGGTCGTGGGCTAAGCTTTATTGACGACATAGGGGAACATTCCCTGGAGTCATCGACATGATATTGCGCAAATTTAATCTTGCCCCCCGATCGGCTGTCTGCTTCGGGTTTTTCTGTGTGATGATTCTCGCGTTAGGATTAATTGCCCTAAGGCAGGCATCGAACCTGAATGCGGCAGAGAAATTCGTTGAAACCAATGTCTTACCAAGCATCTCGTTCTTGGGGGTAATGGACCGTGAATTTGTGAGTATCAGGGGTAGCAATGCTAGGCTGCGCAATCCTGTTGAGCCTGCTGATCGAAAAGTAACCGCTTTGGAAGATGTAAAGAAATCCGAACTGATGATAGATGACTTAATGTCTAAGCTGCAGCCACTTATCGTGACGCCTAAAGGTAAGCAACTTTATAGCGAGCTGAGCAAAGTCTATCCTGAATATAAGATCCTCCAAGAGAAGTATGTTGGCCTGATTGCGGTAGCAAACATTGAGGACGCTGTTAAGTTATCAAGCGGAGCTATGAAGCAGTCCGCTGATTCCGTGGCAAACGCTATAAAGAATCTCATTGAATTGAACAACGCTAAGGCAAAGAATGCCGGTGATGAAGCGACTGTTCTGTATGACGAAACTAAGCTGATTGTTGGCGGTTTCATCGCAGCTAGCATGCTGGCTGCGATCATTCTTGCGCTGATGTACACCCGAAGCATCACTTACCCTGTCAGCCAATCTTTGAACATTGCGGAACGCATTGCCAAAAACGATTTGACCGAAGTCATTGAGCCTCAAGGACATGATGAGGTTGCCCGGCTCATGATGGCCTTGAAAGCCATGCAAAGCGGACTACGTACCACGCTTTCCTCGATCTCAGACTCTTCCAATCAGTTGGCTTCAACTGCGGAAGAAATGCACGCTGTTACCGAAGACGCTAACAAAGGGATGCAGCGGCAGAACAATGAAGTAGAGATGGCTGCCACTGCCGTTACTGAAATGAGTGCTGCCGTAGAGGAAGTCGCTCGAAATGCTTCGGCAGCATCTGAGGCTGCTACTCGTTCAAATTCTTCAGCAGTGTCCGGACGCGCGCGCGTAGATCAGACCGTCGAGGCTATTAGTCTAATGGTCGGTAGCGTCGAGGTCGCCACCCAAGAAGTGCAAGGGCTTGCCGTTATGGCGACTGATATCAGTAAGGTCCTGGACGTTATTCGCGCAATCGCTGAGCAAACCAATCTCCTTGCCCTCAACGCTGCAATTGAAGCTGCTCGAGCCGGTGAGGCTGGCCGGGGGTTCGCAGTGGTGGCGGATGAGGTAAGAGCGCTGGCCCATCGTACCCAGCAGTCGACGAGCGAGATCGAACAGATGATCAGCTCGATACAGAAGGGTACTGGAGCTGCTGTTTCTGCAATGAGCAACACCAACGCTCAAGCTCAAAAAACTCTCGATACCGCTCATGGTGCCGGATCTGCGTTAGTCGAAATCACGGAGTCCATCGACAACATCACAGAGCGGAATGTGCTGATTGCAACGGCTTCGGAAGAGCAGGCCCAGGTTGCGAGGGAGGTTGATCGCAGCTTGGTAAGCATTCGCGACCTCTCAAACCAAGCCTCCGATGGGTCAAGTCAGACAGCTATTGCGACATCAGAATTGACCAAGCTTGCTGTCGAACTGAATAGGCTTGTCAGCCAGTTCCGCATGTAGTCTGGGTTAGATCAATGGACGCCGTTTTTGTCCTGCTGAAGGGCGGCGACGGGGTGTTAATGCAGATGCGCACGCTTTCATCTGGCAGCGTGCGCATCATGTCGATGCAGTCGCCTACCAGTATCTGGTGTAGCTGGCTCATATCGAATTCCAGGCATGCGCCGCCCTCCGTGTCCGGTGGTGGCAAATTGGTTGGGCTAGGGGGTCAGCTCAAGCGGAACTGCTGATCTGGAAAATCCTTCTCAAACTCCGCGAGGATGCTGTCTGCCAGGTCAGGACAGTTCCGAGGTAAGGCCTTAGCGCGATCATCAGTTGTTTCGATACGCTTCCCCATAAAGCAAAGCACGAATGCCCAGCCGTGGGCGGTGAGGACCTGCAGTTTTTGCATGTGATGCTCCCTGCCCGGCGTGGGCTCAGTGGCAAATTGGTTGGGGGTGAGCTATAGATGATGACCGGCATGGAGCCGGGTCAAAGGAGCGCGGGATGAGCACAGAAGAAGTTTTTGCTTTCGCTAAACAGATGACTGATTCGATTATCTGTTTGCGAGATGGAGGTCATCATTTGCAGGCCGCGATGCTGACCTATGTTGCTATTGAGCAAATGGCGTGGCTTTCTGTAGAGCCTTTAAGGTCTGGACCGGCTGACTTTCAGCGTTGGGTAAGCTCGTACATGCTGCCAAATTGTCCACTGCCATGTACCGCCCGTGAAATATGGGAGGCTAGAAATGGCCTACTTCATATGGGTACTGCCGAGTCTTTTGCGAACCGAGATAGCACTGAAATCAGGCTGGTCTGCTATGTATACGGGAGCACTCCGAAGCTGGCCAATAAGATGGAAGGAGTCGTTTTCTTAAGGGTAGAGGATCTCGTTACAGGCTATCTAACCGGCGTGATGTGGTTTCTAACTCATCTGGAAAGTAACGCTAGCGATCTACAAGTCGCTAAAGACAAGATCGCTAGAATGCTTACCCAGCGGCCACTAAATATTTAGGCTTCATGATTACCCCCCAGCCCCCAGCCCCCAG
>NZ_LKGW01000160.1:0-4052 GCF_001467335.1 Pseudomonas sp. ICMP 10191 | reverse complement strand
CAACCACTCGACCGTTTGCAAACCGGTCGGGTGGTTGCCGTGGCTTCAGATACGGCGTTTGCGCTTGAACGTCGGAATTTTCGTCTCCGGCACCTCCAGCCGCTTGACCTTGCCCACTGACGCCGCCACCTGAATAAGCGTCGGATGACCGAACAGCACTCTAACGTCAGCTTCGAGGTCCGCCTGACGCATGCGCTCAATCAGGCTCACCGCCAACAAAGAATGCCCGCCCAGTTCGAAGAAATGGTCATGACGTCCGACCTTTTCGACATTAAGCAGGTCCGCCCAAAGCGCTGCCAGTTTGATCTCGACGTCACCCACCGGGGCTTCGTAAGCGCGCGAGACAAGTGCGCTGCTGTCCGGTGCCGGCAGGGCCTTGCGGTCGAGCTTGCCGTTCGGCGTCAGCGGCCACGCGTCAAGCGGCATATAAGCTGCCGGGAGCATGTAGTCCGGCAGCAGCCCTTGCAGGTACGTGCGCAGATCGCTGCTTTCCGGTAGCCGTGCAGGGTCGGACGCTGTGAAATACGCCACCAGACGGGTTTCGCCTGGTACGTCCTCACGGGCGACAACCACCGTTTCCTGTACCCCTGGGTGCTTGGCCAGACACGTTTCGATCTCGCCCAGTTCGATACGGAAACCACGGATTTTCACCTGATCATCGTTACGACCCAGGTATTCGATATTGCCATCCGGCAGATAACGGCCAAGGTCACCCGTGCGGTACATGCGTGCCGCGGGCTGCTGGCTGAACGGGTCTTTCAGGAAACGTTCTGCGGTCAGATCATCGCGGTTCAGATAACCACGGGCCACACCTGCCCCGCCGATGTAGATTTCACCCGGCATACCTCGCGGAACGAGCTGTTGCTGCTCGTCCAGCAGATAGAACCGGGTGTTGCCCACCGGCCTGCCGATATGCGGAGCGAAGCCGTCTTCGCGGTCCATCGCCACCCAGCTTGAGTAAGTGGTGGTTTCGGACGGCCCGTACAGGTTGCAAAGGCGCTGCACGCCGGTTGTCTCGAACAGTGATTCGACCAGACTGCGCTTGAGCGCTTCGCCAGCGACGTTGACGGTGTGAACCGATCCTGGCAACCCGTTGATTTCCAGCAGCGCTTTCAGCGCTGACGGCACGGTGTTGATCAGGCCGATATCGTGTTCGCCGTGTTGCAGTTCAAGAACGTTTTTCACCACGTTGATGCTGCCACCCGATGTCAGCGGCGCAAAGCACTCGTAGACCGCGAGGTCGAAGTTCAGCGAGGTGGAGAACAGCGTTTTTTCCAGCGCAGAACCGTCGAAAGCCGTGTGCGCCCAGGTCAGGAAGTTAACGGTGTTGCGGTGTTCGATCATCACGCCTTTCGGCATACCGGTCGAACCCGAGGTGTAGATCAGGTACGCCAGATGTGCCGAGGTCAGGCCCTCGACTTCCGGGTTCTGTATGGATTCGTGTTGCCAGGCGCTCTGATCATCAAGGTCGATGGTCTGCACCGAAACGCCTGCCAGCAAATGCCGAGTGGCTGCCTTGACCAACACCGCCGCTGGCTCACTGTCCTGCAATATGTAAGTAATTCGTTCGGCCGGATAAGCCGGGTCCAGCGGCACATAGCCACCGCCCGCCTTGAGGATCGCCAGCAAGCCGACGATCATTTCTGCCCCGCGTTCTACGCAGATCCCCACGCGGGAATCCGGCTGAACGCCCTGTTTACGCAAGGCATGGGCCAGGCGGTTGGCCTGGTCGTTGAGCTCGCCATACGTCAGGCGCAGTTCGCCATGCACCACCGCCAAAGCCTGCGGCGAGCGCTCGACCTGCGCTTCGAACAGGCCATGAATGGTCTGCTGCTGCGGGTAATCCAGCTCGGTAGCGTTGAGCCCGAACACCAGTTGCTCACGCTCTGCTGCCGGCACAACCGACAAACCTGCCAGAGGCATCTCGCTGGACTGCTCCAGTGTGCTGACCATGCTCTCCAGTGCCGTCTGCATATACGCGCAGACCCGTTGCGCATCGATACTGGCGATGGTTTGGACCGTGAGGCTGAAGCCCACCCCTTCATCGTTGACCGAAAGGGTCAACGGATAGTTGGTGCGTTCTTCACTGTGCAGATGTTCAATGCCCTGCCAGGCGTCGAAAGCCTGCTGATTGACCTCTGCGTCGACATGCCGATAGTTAAGCAAGGCACTGAACAGTGGCGTTGACGCGGGCACCCCGCTGCAGCGCTGGGCCAGTACCAGTGAGGCGTGCTCATGGGCGACCAAGCCACTGAGCCGTGCGTGAGTGGTTTTCAGGCCACTGCGCACGCCCTGCTCACCCAGCGTGACGCGCAGCGGCAAGGTGTTGATGAACATTCCCAACGCCCTGTCGGAGCCGACACCGCCCTGCAAACGACCGAGCAACACGGTGCCGAATACCACATCGTCTTTGCCTGACACCGCGCCCAATACACGGGCCCAGGCCAGGTGATACAGGCTGGCGGAGCTGACCCCGAGTTGACGAGCCTGCGCCCGCAAGCGCTGACTCAGGTCGATATCGACCCGCTGGCATGCTTCCTCGATACCGCGCCCGTTGCCCTGCACGTCCTGCACGCCGAATGGCAGCGTGGGCTCGTCGATGTCACCGAGCATGTCACGGAAAAACGCCTCATGTTCCTCGCGGCTTACACCGAGTCTGGCCTGGGCCACGTAATTGCGATAAGGCACGGACGGCGGCAGCGAGGCTTGCCGGCCGAGCATGTGCGCCTCGATTTCGCTGGTGAGAATGCGCAGCGACGTGGCGTCGTCAACCAGGTGGTGGAACAACAGCATGCCCAGCCAGCGATTATTTACCGCGTCGTGGGCATAACCGATGCGCAGCATCGGTGCCTGACGGATGTCCAGGCGCGTGTGACGCGGGTCGAGACGCTTGAGCAACTGTTCGGTGACCTCGCCATCGGCCGGGTCTATTATCAGCTCATCAAGCATCAGAGGCGCTTCACGCCAGACCACTTGCACCGGAGCCTCGAGACGCTCCCAAAGCACGGCGGTGCGGAGGATATCGTGCCGCGCGATTACAGCTTGCAGTGCCTGGGCGAAACTGTGCAGACGCTGGTTATTGTCGAAGGAAAATAGTGCGTATTGCAGGTACGGGTCACCCTCGACCGCTGCAAGGTGGTGATACAAAATCCCCTCCTGCAGCGGCGCCAGGGCATAGATGTCCTGCACGTTGGCCATGCCGCCGGGCACGCTGGACGCCACGCGGTCGATGTCGTCCTGGCTCAGTGATGCCAGCGGCAGCATGTCTGGAGTGATGCGCTCGCAGTCGGTGGGAATAAGGTTGGCGGGCACCTCGACGGCCCCCTTGCCGCCCACCGCCGCCGCCAGGGCTGACAGGGTCGGCTGGCTGAACAGCACGCGTACATCGGCAATCAGATCGATCTGGCGCATGCGCTCGATCAGTTTCACGGCCAGCAGAGAGTGGCCGCCCAGTTCGAAGAAGTGGTCATGCCTGCCGACCTGCTCCAGTTGCAGCAGGTCTTGCCAGATATGCGCAATGGCCATCTCGGTATCGCTTTCGGGCGCCTCGTAGCCACGGCTGATCAGCGCATCACCGTCCGGTGCGGGTAGCGCCTTGCGATCCAGCTTGCCGTTCGGCGTCAGTGGCATGGTATCGAGCAGTACGTAGATGGCCGGAACCATGTATTCAGGCAACTGTTGCTGCAGGTGACTGCGCAGGGTTTCGATATCGACAGCAGTGTGCTCGGCAGATGGTATGTCTTCACGAGCCGTGACCACCGCTTCATGAACCGCCGGGTGTTTGGCCAAGGCGGCCTCGATTTCGCCGATCTCGATACGCAAGCCGCGAATCTTCACCTGGAAGTCATTACGACCCAGGTATTCCAGCGCGCCATTGGCCAGCCAGCGACCCACGTCGCCGGTTTTGTACAGGCGGGCCTGCGGGTCGCTGGAAAACGGGTCAGCGACGAAACGCTCGGCACTCAGTTCTGGCTGGTTCAAATAACCCCGCGCTACGCCGATGCCGCCAATGTGCAGCTCACCAGCCACACCCAGCGGTTGCAACTGGCCCA
>NZ_LKGW01000159.1:0-4055 GCF_001467335.1 Pseudomonas sp. ICMP 10191 | reverse complement strand
ATCAGCGCGATCTGGCGCTGCAGGTCGGTCTCTGAACCCTTGAAGGTATCGCTCAGTTTCTTCGCTGCAGCCGCAGCGTCTTTTGCAGCCTGCTTAGCCGCATCCAAAGCTTTACGATCTACATTGCTGCCTTTGCCACCCTCATTACTAAAACCGGTGCCGCCGAACAGCCGCTGATACTCGGCTGCAGCACCTCGAGCATCGGAGATGTACTTTTTAATCGCCTCTCCTGCCATTGGAGCCTCTATCGTCTCCTTAAGCCCTGACGCAGCCTGTGCGGCAACACCAAAGCTTATCCTGGCTGCCTCTTCCATCTCTTTGGCATTGGCCGCGAATTCCTTAGAGACATCACCAAAGCTGAGTTGCGAAAGGGCTGCCTGCCCGGAAGAGTCGAGCCTTTGAATGTATCCCACAGCAGTCGAGAACATCCCTATCAGCGTGTCAGATACGATTTTAAAAACTCGGACAACACCGTCGCCTGCGCTGACAACGAACGCTGTGGCGGTCACCATTGACTCACCAATTTCGCCCACAACCTTCGTCACGCCCCCGCCCGCCTTAACAGAGTCATTAAGATCCTTGGTCATCTGCTGAACCACGGGCATGAAGTCATCAGCTATCTTATTTTTTGCACCCTGCAGGTTCTGGATTAGCCCAGCGAGCTCGCTCGAGAACTCTTTCGAGATGGCTATAGTTTGAACGCTGAGGATAGCGCCAGCGGACTCTGCCGCCTCACCGAGATCCTTGAATTGCTTTCCACCGTTCCGCAACAAAGGAACGAGCGCACTAGCCTCGTCGGCAATACCTTCCATATAGAAAGTCATTTCCGCCTGGGAGACATTGGCCTTTTCTAGACTGGATACATAAAGTTGAAGTGCTTCGGCACTATTCAGCTTTTTGAAACTCTCCGCTGTCACGCCAACCTTCGGCGCGATGACCTCAAAGAAGTCTTTCAGCTCGCCGCCGCCGGTGTTGAAGAAGTCGCCCAGCTTGTCGTTGGTATCCTTGAAGATGTCCGCGAGTTTATCCTGCTCAACGCCAACGGTTTTCGCGCCCGCAGCGTACTTTTGGAATTCGGTTGTTCCGAGACCGGCCAGCGCTGCAAGGTTAGAGATTTCCTTAGCGCTGCCGGCGGTGTAGGCAACCAGCCCTGTCAGAGCTGCAGGGACGCCAGCGATGGCAACCCCCACGCCTTTGGCCAGGCTTTCAAAGGATTTGGCGATTTCCGCGTTGCGCTTCTTGGCCTCTTGACTAGCCCGGTCCAGTGGCCCGGTGAACGATCCAATCCTGGCCACCAAATCCAGTGTAAGCGTGCCCAGTGATTTGCTCATTCAATTATCTCCAGACGAAAAAAAACCCGCCGGAGCGGGTTTCTTAAATGATGGAGTCAGCCCCCAGCATATTTGGTTTTAAGCTCTTGCAGTCTTTTCTGTTCGCGCTCAGTCAATCCTGTGGCATCGTACAAAGCTTTTTTGTCTGCCCCGTCAAGCCGGGTAACTTCAACTGTAAACACAGCATCATCAGTCGCTCTCACCTTGGCCCAGTCGCTGAACATGTTAGGAGCTAGCACCCAATCAGCAGTTTCGCCGGGCTCCAGGCCTCCGCTGATCTCGTAGTTAAAATCATCTACGTACCATGGAACCGACCTACCTGGCGAAGCAATCGTACCCTTGAAATAAGCTCGCGAAATGGCCTTATCAGTATCATTTCTGACTGTAAGCTCTATATAAGGCTTCGGATTATACGAATACTTTTCTTCTTGCAGATAAAAACGAGACTTCACGACTGTAAACTTTGCAAGCTGCGATTTCGCCGCTTCCGACTTTTTATTTTTCTCTGTCAGATCGTTTATTTCTGCAACCGCTTGCGTGCGTTCCCTAGCCTCACGCTCTTCAGTTATACGCCTCGCTTCCGCAGCGACCTCATCAGCGGTTTTCCCATCCAATACGGACAGCATATTCATTCTTGCTGTCGTAGCATTAGTTTCGCCTTTAAGCATGCGACCGAGGTCCAGCTGGCTTAATGCAACTAATTGCACATCACTTTTAAATTGCTCCTTTTTTTCTCCAGACAGACTTTCTGAAACTTTTGTAATCGACTTTTGAAGAGCTTCGTCTGAGCTTCCATCGAGCTTTGGCTGTCCGCAACCGGATAGAGCCAAAGCTGAAATAAACATTATCGCCGTCCTGCGCATACGTGATCCCTCTTGGTCAGTGAGGCACAGAGTATCAGTACGCAACATTCCGACAAAGCCTATGCCCAGCTTTCCATAGCCTGCTCGAGACTGATGGGTTGCTCAGCCTCATGCGGCATGAAGTCGAACATCTTGTACGGACCGTCCTTGTAATTCACGTTTGCGTACATCATGGCGAGCAATGCCGATCCGCGTTCCACCCGCATGCCGATGTTCAGAGAGCCACGTAGCGACCGGTACTTCAGCCAAGACCTGAACTCGATCAGGCTGAGGTTTTCCTTGGCTTCCGCGATCGTACGCCCGCCGATGCCGGCGAGGACGAGCTCGTGCCAGAACTCTTCGTCGTCGGAGAGGGCTTCGTCTTTCCCAGGTTGTTGACCTCGGCAATGGCTTTCATCAGTGCCATGGTCAGGTTGCCGTCCAGCGCGCCGCGCTCGGGATCAGCGTCACCGGTGATGTCATCTACGGTGAAGACAGGCTTGCCCTCTTCGTTGCAGATGCTGGCGGCGATCCGGCCGGCATGAACCTCAAGCCTGCCGGCTGCGGAGAGCACATCGTTGATCGCCGTTTGAAACCCCAGCGGCCTGACGTACACCGTGGCGAATATCTCTTCACCGCCCTGCTGCCATTTGATTTCTTTCTCGACTGGGCGGCCGGTAAATGCGCCGACGCCCCTCAAGCTTTCAAGGCTGAGTTTCATGGAAATCCCTTATGCGCTGGCTGTCTTGCGGACCCAGGCGGAGCCGCCCGAACGCTGGATGGTGGCGGCCGTAGTCACCACAGTGTTGGCTGCGAAGTCGAACGGGAAGTCAGAAACGTAGCCATCGAAGATGAACCATGTCCGACTGGTCGGCAGCTCAAAGTCGTCACCGGCAGCGTTCAGTTTCGGAGCAGCCGTCCCGTCAGCCCAACCAACAGCCCATGCCACGCTCTCGATGGTGTCGTCTTCGGAAATCTGATGAAGACGAACGTGCGATGCGCTGCGAGGATCAGCGTTCAGGGTCAGGGAAGCTTGACCCGGAGTGCGAAGGCCGCGCATGTAGCGGCGCACTTTATCACTCAGGCACGTCACCTCGATCTGGTCTGCCGGGTTGCCGCCCGGGCTGAATGCGGTGGCGCATTCGATCTCGAGGATTTCGAGAACCGCCGGATTGGTAGCGGAAGGCACCAGTGCGAAAACCTGAGTACCTTGGGTAAGAATCGACATGGTTTTCTCCAAATGTCGGACATAAAAAAGCCCGCACATGGCGGGCCGGATGAATGGGTTTCGGCTATCTGGGCACAAGCCAGTCGATATCGAAGCTCGACCGGTACAGCTTTGTTTCGGTGTCTTTGCTCTCGCCGCCCCAGCGCACCACATACGCTTTGAGCTCAATGGCGTGACTGATTGCGTCAGTCACTGCCCTTGCCTGCGCGCCTGTGGCGGCATAGACATCAACCTGCAACGTGAACCCATCGATATCTGGGCGGCCTGCGAGGTAGTTTTCTGGACTGCCGGTGATGACCTGCCAGACTGCATACGGCTTCGCCACGCCTTCGGGCGCATCATCGAACGGATAGAGCCTGGTGGGGCTGACGCCCAGTAGTGCCGTTACGCCTTCGTCAGCAGCGCATACGGCGAATATGGGTGCATACGACATCACGCCCCCCCTGAAGCCTTGGCCGCTCGTTTAATCGCGCGGTCAATGGCCTTCTCGTATTCAGTGATGAATGTGTTGGTTGCCTCGGCTATGTTGTCGGCCAAGGCTTTTCGCGCGAACGGATCCGCACGCATTTTGGAAGTACCGAATTCGATCAGGCGCCAATGAGGCGTCGCAGCGTTCGCAGATTTGTCGCCGCCCTTCTTGAGGACAGCGCCTTG
>NZ_LKGW01000158.1:0-4084 GCF_001467335.1 Pseudomonas sp. ICMP 10191 | reverse complement strand
GCTTGTCGAGCTTGCCGTTGGCGGTCAGTGGCAGACTGTCCAGCAGCATGATCTGCGCGGGCACCAGATACTCGGGCAAGCGCGCCGCCAGTTGCTCACGCAGTTTGTCGACGTTGAGGCTCGTGCCGGCTGCCGCGACGCAATAGGCCACCAGTTGCAGACGTGTTTCATCGCTTTCCAGCGGCTGCGCCAGCACCACGGCGTCGGCCACGTTTTCCAGGGTTTGCAGAAGCTGGCCGACCTCGCCCGGTTCGACCCGGTAACCGCGGATTTTCACCTGATCGTCAGCACGGCCGAGGTATTCCAGCACGCCATCCACCCACCGCGCACGGTCGCCTGCACGGTACAGACGCTGACCGTTGGCGTCCGGGTCCGGCACAAAGCGTTCGGCGGTCATTGCCGCACGGCCCAGATAGCCCTGCGCCAGCCCGCGACCGCCCAGATACAGTTCACCGGCCACCCGTTCGGCCACCGGATTGAGGTAAGCGTCCAGCACCCGCGCCTTGCCGTTGGCCAGCGGCTGACCGACCGGCACACTACGGCAGGCACTGAGGTGCCCGGCCACTTCGTGGGTCAGGATACCGACCGTGGTTTCGGTCGGGCCGTAGTGGTTGATGATCCGGCAGCCCGGCTTGAGCGCACGCACCTGCTCGATCAACGCCCAGGCGCTGGCCTCGCCACCCAGAATGAGCACTTGCCCAGGCAGCACGTCCGCCGGGTTGGCGGCCTGCAGCAGGCCCTGCAAATGGCTGGGCACGATTTTCAGCACTTCAACCTGATGCTCGGCCATGTAACGCGCAAAACCGTCAGGGTCGAACGCCTGCTCGTGCGACAGCAGGTGCAGCGGTCGGCCGGACGCCAGCGCACCGAACAACAGCGTATGCCCCAGGTCGGCAGCGACCGTCGACACCATCGCCATGCTCGCCCCTTCATTCAACGCCAGACGCTCAAGCACGCCCTGCACATAGTTGGCCAGCGCGCCGTGGCTGACCACCACCCCCTTGGGCTGCCCGGTGGAGCCGGAGGTGTAGATGATGTACGCCGCTTGCTCAGACAGCACCCGAACATCCAGCGCCCCGCTATCGACAGCGGCCCACAGCGCAGCATCGAACGCCAGCACCGGGCACACGCCCAACCGCGCGGCCTTGTCATCATCGGGTGCATGCACCAGCAGCACCGCGCCGCTGTCACGGGCCAGTTGCTGCAAGCGCTCGAACGGTTGCGCGCTGTCCAGCGGCAAGTACACCGCGCCCAGTTTCAGCACCGCCAGCAGGCTGACCACCCATTCCACGGAGCGGTCCAGACACAGCGCGACGGTCATGCCCGGCTTGATGTCCTGGGCGTGCAGGTAGCGGGCGAATTGGTTACTGCGTGTCTCAAGCTCGTCAAAGCTCAACACCTGCTGACCCACACGCAACGCGGTGTTGCCACGCCCGGCACGCAGGCCCTGTTGCCAGAGGCTGAGGAAATCGGGGCAGGCAACGTCCTGGGTTTGCTCGGCGACCGGCGACGATACGGCGTGTGGATGATCGGCCAGACGCCGGTCGGTGTCCGAGACCAGTGCTTGCAGCACGCTGCGCAACGCTTCGGCGATACGCTCGATGCTCTGCGCTTCGAACAGGTCGGTGGCGTAGGTGAAATAACCGCGTATCCCTTCGGGCGTGTCGGTGAAGTCGAAGGCCAGATCGAAACGCGCATCGCTGCTGCCCATCGGGAACTCATCGACCGTCAGGCCCGACACGCGCTGCCCGCTGCCATCGGCCGCCAGCACGTGCTGATTGATCTTGAACTGGAACAGCGGGTTGTGGCCCGGATTGCGCTCCGGTGCCAAGGCATCCACCAGATGCTCGAACGGCAGTTCCTGATGCGACTGCGCGCCCGTCACCACCTGCTTGACCTGATCCAGCAGCTCGGCAAAGCTCTGCCGCTCATCCACCTGCACGCGCAGCACCTGAGTGTTGATGAAAAAGCCGATCAGCCCTTCCAGCTCGCTGCGGGTGCGCCCCGCATTGGGTGCGCCGATGCGGATGTCGGACTGCCCGCTGAAGCGCGACAGCACCACCGACAGCGCCGCCAGCGTCACCATGAACAGGGTCTGGCCGTTGTTGCGCGCCAGGCTTTTCAGTTGCACAGAGAGTTGCTGCGGCAGGTCGACGCGCACCATCGCACCGCGATGGCTCGGTTGCAGCGGACGCGGATGATCCAGTGGCAGGCTCAGCAACGGATGTTCGCTGCCCAACTGCTGTTTCCAGTAGTCCAGCTGCCGCTCGCCCTCCCCGGCCTCCAGCCAGGCGCGTTGCCAGATCGCGTAATCTGCGTACTGAATCGCCAGCTCGGGTAACGAAATCGGCTGTCCGGATACCTGAGTCTGATACAACTGCACGAACTCGCGAATCAGCACTTCGCCGGACCAGCCATCGGACACCACGTGATGCATGCACACGGTCAGTACGTGTTCGCTTTCACTCAGTTGGAACAGCTTGACCCGCAGCAGCGTGCCGCTCAGCAGGTCGAAGGGCCTTTGCAACTCGGCGCGCACCTGCTGCTCGATGTCTGCGGGCGCCACCGACGCGAACTCGAGAGCGACTGTAGCCTGTTCGAGAATCTCCTGATAGAACACGCCATCCTCTGAAACGAAGCGGGTGCGCAGGGTTTCATGGCGTTGCACCAGCCGCTCCAGCGCTTCGCTCAGCGCCTGCCGGTCCAGTGCGCCTTTCAAACGCACCGCCAAAGGCACGTTGTAGGCTGCGTTGCCCGGCTCCATCTGCCAGAGGAACAGCATGCGCTGCTGCGCGTAAGACAGCGGAATACGCGCTGCGGCATGCCGGGTCACGGCGATGGGCAGCAGTTTGAAGCTCTGTCCGGTCTCATGCATTTTGGCGAGGATCTGGCGCCGCTGTTCGACGGGCAGGCCGACGAAACGCTGGGCAATACGCTCTGCTGCAGACTTGTCCATGTCAGATACCCGCCATTTCATTCATCATTTTTTCAATATCGGACAAGCCGTCCTCGGTCAGCGACAGGCCACTGCCGGCGAAGGCCTGAATAAATTCGTTCAGTTGCGGTTTCTCGAAGATCAGGCGCAGCGGAATGTCGATTCCCAGGCCGGTGTGGATTCTGGAAATCAGCTGCGTCGCCAACAGCGAGTGACCACCCAGCTCGAAGAAATCATCGCTCAGCCCGACACGCTCGACTTTCAGCACATCGGCCCAGATCGCCGCCATCTGCTGTTCCTGCTCGGTACAGGGTGCGACGTACTGGCGCTGCAACTGGCTGGCGTCCGGCTTAGGCAGTGCCTTGCGATCGAGCTTGCCGTTGGCGCTCAGCGGCATTCTGTCCAGCACGATGAAATGCGTGGGCACCATGTAATCCGGCAGCGATTCCTTGAGACAGGCCTTGAGCGCATCACGCAACTGATCGTCGTGGTGCCCGACCACCAGATACGCCGCCAGCTGTTTGCCGGACGGGCCGTCAACGTCGATCACCACCGCCTCATGAACGCTGTCGTGCTCCAGCAGGCTGGCTTCGATTTCGCCCAGTTCGATGCGCAAGCCGCGAATGATGACACCTGCGTCGCGATAACGCGCCAGATCGCCGGTGCGGTACAGCCTGCCGCCGCCCTGCTCGTCGAACGGGTCCGGCACGAAGCGCTCGGCCGTCAGTGCTGCACGGTTGTGATAACCCCGCGCCAGACCGACGC
The DNA here is from genome assembly GCF_001467335.1 of Pseudomonas sp. ICMP 10191. Classification (NCBI taxonomy): domain Bacteria; kingdom Pseudomonadati; phylum Pseudomonadota; class Gammaproteobacteria; order Pseudomonadales; family Pseudomonadaceae; genus Pseudomonas; species Pseudomonas sp. ICMP 10191. The sequence continues at coordinate 384 of NZ_LKGW01000158.1, read as the reverse complement.
CCCCCAGGTACAACTCCGCCGCCACACCCTGTGCAGCAGGTAACAGGCCGTCGTCGAGGATATGGGTTTTCAGGTTGTCGATCGGCTGCCCGATCGGCACGCTGAGGATATCGTCGGTGCTACAAGTCCAGTGGGTCACGTCGATGGCCGCTTCGGTCGGGCCATACAGGTTGTACAAACCGGCCTGCGGCAAGCGCTTGAGCACCTGAGCGGCCAGCTCGGCAGGCAGTGCTTCACCGCTGCATACCACTCGGCGCAGCGTGTCACAGCTTTCCACCTGGGGATGAGTCATGAACGCCTGCAGCATCGACGGCACAAAGTGCAGCGTCGTGACCTGATGCTCGCGGATGGTCTGCACCAGCCGCTCGGGGTCGCGGTGATCAC